>DASQDV010000192.1:0-1897 GCA_035633995.1 Pyrinomonadaceae bacterium
TCGTCGTCTTCCCGTTCGTGCCGGTGATGGCGACGATGCGACCGCGAAGGAACCGCGCCGCCAGTTCGACTTCGCCTATCACCTCAGCGCCCGCGCGCTCCATGTAGCGCACCGGAATATTTTTCGACGGCACGCCGGGACTCACCACCACGAGTTCAATCTGATCCATCAACCACATCGGCACGTCGCCCGCGAGCAGGCCGACGCCCGACGCCTTCAACGCACGCGCCTCCTCTGTCCACTCCCCGATGGCCTTGCGATCATTCAACGCGACAACAGCCCCGCGCGCCGCAAGGAAACGCGCCGCCGCCACGCCGCTGCGCGCCGCGCCGATGACCAGAACTTTTTTGCCGCTCAGTTCCACAATCTCAAATTCGAGATGTCAGATGCTGGATGTCAGATTTGAGCATTCACTAACATCCAGCATCTGACATCTAACATCTTCACCGCAGTTTCAACGTCGAGAGACTCAGGAGCGCGAACAAAATCGCGAGGATCAAAAAGCGAAAGACGACTTTCGACTCTTTCCAGCCCTGCATCTCGAAATGGTGATGCAGGGGCGTCATCTTAAAGAGCCGCCGCCCCGTGCCCGTGTGCCGCTTCGTCATCTTGAAGAAAGAGACTTGCAGCATCACCGAGATGGCTTCGAGCACAAACACGCCGCCGACGAGCACGAGAATGAATTCCTGCTTCGTCAAAATCCCAATCGTGCCGATTGCGCCGCCGATGGCGAGGCTCCCCACGTCGCCCATAAACACGTCTGCGGGCGGCGCGTTGTACCATAGGAAGCCGAGCGACGCGCCCGCCATCGCCCCGCAAAAAACCGTCAGTTCGCCGACCTCGCGGCGATGGTCTATGAACAACTGCCGCGCCCAGCGCTCGTCGCCGCTCACATAAGTGAAGGCCGTGAGCGCGACCATCGCGATGAAGGTCACGCTGATGGCGAGTCCGTCGAGTCCGTCCGTCAGGTTCACCGCGTTCGACGCGCCCGTGAGCACGACGATGATGAAGACCAGATAGAGCCACGGCCCGATGTTCGTGATCATCGAGATGTCCGTCTGTTTGAAGAACGGAAAGCTGAGATTCCACGAGTAGTCGGGCGAGAAAAAGTAGAGCGTCGCCCACACCCCGGCGGCGATCAAAAACTGCGCGGCGAGTTTCTGTTTGCCCGTCAGCCCCAGGCTCTGCCGCTTCGCCACTTTAGCGTAGTCGTCGAGGAAGCCGACGACGGCGAACAGCGCGGTCGAGACGAGGATGATCCAGACGTAGAGGTTCGACAGACGCGCCCAGAGCAGCGTGGAGATGAGCACCGAGCCGATGATGAGGACGCCGCCCATCGTCGGCGTGCCGCGCTTCGCCATGTGCGCCTGCGGCCCCTCTTCCCTGATCTGCTGCCCGACGTTCATCTCGCGCAGCATCTTGATGACGCGACCGCCGAAGACGAGCGAGATGAGGAGCGCCGTGACGGTGGCATAAGCCGTGCGGAACGTGACGTACTGGAAGACGTTGAGCGCCTTGATGAAGACCGACTGCGCGTTCTGCCCGCCGGAGCGCAGAAAAAGCAACTCGTAGAAGATGTAATAGATCATCCGGTAATTAAACGATGCGCGCGGAACGATGAACGCCGAACGGGAAGCCAAACGCCCGATGCTTTCCGTTCCGCGTTCCGCGTTCACCCTTCATCGTTTCCCTCATATCGCCCGCGCAGTAGTTCGATGATCCGCTCCATGTGCACGCCGCGCGACCCCTTCACCAGCAGCAGGTCGCCCGCTCGCACCTCTTCGGTTAACGCGGCGGCGGCATCTTCCGTCGTCGCAAAAAACCTCGCCGTCTCCATCCCCGCCTCGCGCGCGCCCGCGACGAGTTCCGTCGCCAACCCGCGCACGCCCCACAGCAC
>DASQDV010000193.1:0-4546 GCA_035633995.1 Pyrinomonadaceae bacterium
GCCGTCGTCTCCGCACGATTGACTTCGAGTGCTGAGCGCGCATCGCGCGCCGCCGCCGCGCGGTGGTTCAACTCCGTCAACTCGTCTGAGAGCGCATCGGCACGCGCACGCGCTTCAGCCAGACGCTCGGCTGCCGCCGCCACTTCCGCTTCGCGCGCGGCGCGTTCGCTCTCGACCGAACCGGCGGTTGCGTCCATCTCGCTCATCGCGCGCCGCAATTCTTCGAGCCGCGCACGCATCTCCTCGATCTCCGCGGCATGGCGTTCGAGGCGCGCTTCGAGGTCGGCGTTCTCCGTCTCCATGCGCCTCAGTTCGGCGGCCGTCGCGCGTCGGCGCTCGGCTGCGGCGGCCGAAGCCATGCGCTGCCGGTTCAACTGCTCGCCTTCTACTGCCGCCGCGCGGCGTTCGGCGGCCAACAGTTCCGCCGCCTCCGCGACCGACTGCGTGGCGGCCAGACGTGCGCTTTCCGCCGCCTCGGCTTCCGCCAACCCCAGCGTGCGCCGTGCTTCCAACTCGCGCCGTTCTTCGGCGAGCCGCGCGGCATCGTCGGCCACGACGCGCAGGTGTCGCGCGGCGCGTTCGATCTCCTGTGCCAACTGCGCGGCGTTGAGTTCGCGTGCCACCTGCTCGCGTTCCTCGCGCCCGATCTGCTCTGTGATGAGAACCAGCGCGTCTTCGAGTTCGACCAGGCGCGCGCGCGCCGCGCTCACCGAATCCTCCGCCGAGACGACTTCGGAGGCGAGGTCTGCGGCGCGCGATTCGAGTTCGCGCATCTCGCGTTTGAAGGCCAGCAGCCCC
This sequence comes from Pyrinomonadaceae bacterium, assembly GCA_035633995.1. Classification (GTDB taxonomy): domain Bacteria; phylum Acidobacteriota; class Blastocatellia; order Pyrinomonadales; family Pyrinomonadaceae; genus JAIVJZ01. The sequence goes on from DASQDV010000193.1 coordinate 799, forward strand.
GTGCCCTCTTCGACCGCGTGCGGATTGCCCGCGCCGAGCAGTTGCCCGCCCGCCACCCATTCGCCGCGCGGCGTGACGCACAAATCGCCCGTCGTGAACGACAGGCTCATCGCGCCTTCGAGGTCGTCACTCAAACGCGCGCTCACTTCGCGCGGGAGCGTGCGCGCGAGCACAGATGCGATCTCGCGCGGCGCGCCGAGCAAGTCGCCGAGACGCAAGCCCGTCAACTGATCGTTGGCGTCTGTAAGAGTGCCGCGCGAAAGATAGTCGTCGTCGGTTTCCGCGCTTGCGCCGTGAAGCCCGGCGACGAGGAAGGTGGCGCGCCCCGCGTTATTGGCTTCGAGCCACGCGGCGGCGCGGAAGGCGTCGTCCGGCGTCGGCACGATCACGGTTTGCAGGTACGACCCGAAGACGCTTTCGACGGCGTGCTCCCATTGCGGCGCGACGTGGAGCATGTCCGCGAGCGTGCCGATGGTGTGGAAATCCTTCGACGGGTCGATTTCGGCTTCGTCCGCGTGCTCGGCGGAGAAGATGCGCTGCACGGCCTGCGAATAGAGTGCGCGTTTCTCGTCGAGTTCGGCGAGCGTGTCGAGGCGATTGCGCACGCGCGCGGCCTCTTCGCGCATACGCGCGTACTCCGTGAGCGTTGCGGAAACGAGCGTGCGCGCGGCGGCCACGCCTTCCGCCGCCGCGCCGCGTTCGACGTTCAGCACGTCGAGGCGCGCGCGCGCGTCTTTGATCTCTTCGTTCAGCACGTCGGCCTGCACGGTGAACTCTGCGTGCGCGGCGCGCGCTCGCTCGCCTTCGCGCTCAAGCCCTTCGGCCTGCGCCGAGAGGCGTTCGAGCGTTGCCTCCAACTGGCGGTTGATCTCGGAGAGGCGTTCGGCAATCGCCGTGTGCGTGAGAAGTTCGGCGCGCGCCGCTTCGATGCGCGTTTCGGCGTCTTGCACTTCACTGATGCGACGCGCGTAAATCGCTTCGGCCTCCTGCAAGTCGCGCGCGGTCGTCTCGGCTTCGACGCGCAACTGCGCGTCGCCCTCGCGCAAATTTTCGCGCTCGGCCTCGACCGTCGCCAGGCGCTCGCGCACCATCTCCATCTGCCCCGTGATGTCCGAGACGCGACGCTCTAAAGACGCGGCCTGTTCCTGTTGATAGGCGCGTTCGCGCTCGCGCCGGTCGCGCTGCAAGGCCGCGTCCGCGACGGAGGCGCGTGCCGCCGCGAGTTCTTCCTCGCGCTCGCGCGCTTCCGTCGTGGCGCGGCGCGCTTCCTCCTCGTGTTCTTCGAGTTTGGCCGCGAGCATCGTCACTTCATCGGCGGAGGCGGCAAGGTGCGTGCGCAGTTCTTCGAGTGAAGCGGTCAGGGCGCGCTCGTCAGCCGCGTAGACGTGGCGCAGCAGTTCGCGCAACTCTTCGCGCAGCGTCCGGTAGCGCCGCGCCTTCGCCGCCTGACGGCGCAGGCTGCCGACCTGCCGCTCGATCTCCGAGACGATGTCCGAGACGCGCCGCAAGTTCGACCGCGCGCCTTCCAGACGCGCCTCGGCCGCGCGCTGCCGCACGCGAAACTTCGTAATCCCGGCGGCTTCTTCGATGAGCGCGCGCCTGTCCATCGGCTTGGCCGAGAGAATCTGCCCGATGCGCCCCTGCTCGATGATCGCGTAGTGCGCGCCAGCCAGCCCCGTGCCGGAAAATAAGTCCTGTATGTCGCGCAGGCGGCAGGTGCGCCCGTTCAGGAGATATTCGCTTTCGCCGTCTCGATAAAGGCGGCGCGTCACGGTCACGGTCTCGCCGGGCGCAAAGCCGAGCGCGAGACGACGCGGACGCCAGTGGCGCTTGTGATGCTGCTGAACTTTCGCCGTCAACGCTTCGGGCGTTTGACTGCCTGCGGCGACAGCCTGATTATCTGCGACGACCGAGAGCGCGCTTTCATTTCCGCCAGCAGCTATCCCATCAACCGTCTCGCCCGAAATCGTCATCAACTCCGGCGACGCAACTATAGCGACGGACGCCCCGGCGTCAGGAATTTCAGTCGCCGCAACAGCAGTCACTTCCGGCAACAGCTTCTCTTCGACGAGTTCGCTGCGCTCGTCTATCTCTTCGAGCGTGGTATCGATGTCGTCAATGTCCGGCTCCTCTTCCGCTGCCTCGTCGCGCACGAGATGGAGGACGACTTCGGCCATGCCGCTCGGCTGTCGATTACGCGAGCCTTGAAAGATGACATCTTTCATCTCCGCGCCGCGCAGGTGCTTGACGCGCTGCTCGCCGAGTACCCACGCGATGGCGTCGGCCACGTTCGACTTGCCGCAACCGTTCGGGCCGACAACGCCGGTGATGCCTTCGCCCGTGAAGACGAGGTCGGTGTAGTCGGCGAATGATTTGAAGCCGGTTATTTCTAAACGTTGTAATCTGAACATTCTTTGTAACTTTCGTCTGCCGGAAGACGCTCGGACGGGGGATCGGAATCGTTTCTCAAAAGCACAGCCGCTAGGCGCAGCGCAGGAGAGGCACACTATATGTTGGAGAGGGGCACCTAGTCAACCACTCTCTCAGGTCAAACGACCTTACTGCTGATGGCGGGCGGTTTAGTTTTCGCCGCGCCGCCACCGGCGAACTAACGCCGGCAGACAAGACAGCGCCGCCGCCGGACTCTCGTGCGAATCTGGCGGCGGCGCTGTTTCAGGTTATGCAACTCTGGCCGCCGGGGGCGCAAAGTCGCGGGGTTTTAAGGCAGCGCTTCGACGTTGACGAGGAAGCGGAAGTTGCCGTCCATCATCACGCCGAGACGGAATTCCACGTTGATCGTGCTGTTCGGGGACAGTTGCCTGCCCAGTCTGGCGCGCAAGGTGGAGTTGAGACCGCCGCCGTTCGGTTGCGCCGGTGGATTTTCTTCGAGCGTCAAGCCCTCGATGGCAACATCGCCGTTATTCGAGTCTTTCACGGTGATGTCGGATGAGGACAGGACGCGCAATTCGGCCTCGCCAGCCGCCCTGTTGCCGAGCGTGGTGATGTTCACCACGCGGAAGCGCAACTCTCGGATGAAATCGTTCGTCCTGTTGGTGAACTTGCGTCGCAACAGGAGCGTACCGAAGGCCGCGTTCGTCCCCGCGCCCTGTGACGTGCGGACTCTGGCACAGGCGCTGCCCGGCCCGCCGTTTCCGGCGCATGCCGGGTCGATGAGCGAAGCCTTGACGACGGCGTTGCGCTGAATCTGGCTCGCACGGTTCTCCGGCCCCGGCGCGCCGAGTGTGGACTGCACACCGTTGAGGCTCACGCCGCCCGTGTGCACCAGCACGAAGTCGTTGGCGTTCTGGTTAGTGTCCTGCGGGAACCCGCTCGTCAGGTTGCGAACGTGGCTGAACTCCTCGTTCGGCGCCCCGATGGGTGCCAGCCCCGCGCCCTCGCGGTACAACTCGTTGGCCGTGCTGAAGCCTGCGGCGTCGAGACGGTTGGCGGTTGTGAACTGCGCGGTCGCGGTAGTTCGGAAGAGAGCGACGCCGGTGTTATCCGGGATGTCGTCCGTGTAAGTGATGTCGGGCGCAGCCCTGCCTGTGCCTCCGTAGTTAGAGAGGCTGTAGCCGCCCACGCCGTTGTTGGCGATGAGGAAGTGGCCGCGCGGCGGGATGATTCTGCCGCTCGGCACGACGGCGATGGTGGTCAACACGCCGCTCGAATTGGGCGCGGCGAGCGCGAAGCCAGCCGTGCCGTCGAAGGCGGAGACGACGATGGGCGCTTCCGTACGGTTGTAGAGTTC
>DASQDV010000194.1:0-25979 GCA_035633995.1 Pyrinomonadaceae bacterium
CGCACGAGCGGGTGGCTGCAAACGATGCGGTGCAATTCCGCCCAGAGGCGTGTCACGTCGGAACGGCGCAGCGAATCAACCCAGTGCGCGTTGGTGCCGCGCGCGGGTCGTTCGTTGAGGGCAGCCGGGGAGCGCTGCTCCGGCGCGTGCAACTCTTCTTCGGTGGCGCTGGTCATGGGATTATCGAATGGGTGATTATGATCGGCAGATGTTGCAGCCATGTTATTAAGTGATGTTGGTCAGGCTAATTTGTCGGGCGGGCACTGTGATGAGGCTGTCTGCTTCAGGCAAGTTTTAGACAAGAGGCCGGCTTAGCTGTTGTCGCTCCTCTTTCGTTCGACCGTGCATGCGCTGAAGGTTCGACGGGCGCTGCCGCGTGCAAAATTCGCTGTCGCGCGTGCCCTCTCACCGAGTTGCCCGTCCCGGCCAACCTGCGAAGCCTGGCCGGGCGGGCAAAAACCCAAAGTTTCAAAGCTCAACCTGCTTCCGTTCTCTGTTCACCCTGAATCGAAGTGTCGCTTATTATCTAATGGGAGGGGCGGGAAACGCAATAAGCAACCTTTCCATGTCAGGCGCGAGAACCGATAGGATCATGACTTTGAACGATCCCATTTCCGAAGCCGCTAACGCGCGCTAGGGCGTGTGAACGCGTCTCGGAGGTTCGTGCTTCCAAATTTTCGGGGAGAGACCGAAAAGATAAGCAACCCGCATGCTCTGTCTGGTAGTACTGGTGTGGATAGACTGTGCCGTTGACCGCTAAGGGGAACAGGCGCGGTCAGCCACGTAGGGGAGTCAGGAAACTAATCGCGTCTCCCGACGACAAAATAATACTAACAGTTAGCCGCAGAATGAGCAACATCTTTTTACATTCACCCCAAGGCATTGAAAAAAAGGAAGAAATCGCGTTTTCGCGCCGCTCCGGTTATGGAACTTCGCACCCATTAACGATTTCTCTTAACTGACCAAGCGAAGCGCCCATTGACAAAGGGTTCTAGGGCTGTATGACGCCTCACCTAGTCAGCGCCCCGGCCTGTTCGTGCTGTGCCTTATAAACGTGCGGCGCGCTTCGACGAGAGTCTGCGGCAACAGATTCGGGCTTCCGGCAGTCCGTTGCTCGCAAGGCTCGGTCGGCGATGTAGAAGGAGAGGAACCATGGGTTCTGTCAGCACAGCCTATTTTTGCAAACACAAAACCTGCCCGTCTGCCGAAATGCTGCTCTGCTACACGCAGGCGACGCTCGCGCCGGAGCTGCGGCAGCAGATGTCCGCGCACCTCAACGCCTGCGACTTTTGCGATGCGGAAATGTACCTGCTCGCGAAATTCCCGCCCGCCGGGGAGGTCATCTGCCCGAAGGTCAAAATTCCGCGCCCCCTCTACCGCCTCGCCAAAGATTTGCTCTCCGTCTCGACGAGCGCCGCCGGGCGCGCCGTGGAGATTCTCTACGAAAGGGAGCGGCTCTCCCTGACCGACGCCTGAGCCGCCGGGCGAGCGGGCTGCCCGCGTCAAATTCTCCGGACGCTGTTTACTAACACACACTCTCTCTGCGCCCCCGTTCGTCTCCCCAACCTTCTCTCCCCACAATTTCCTACGGAAAATTCTTTCGCACGCCAGTTCTCTCTTGCCCTTAATCGTCTTTCGCCGCCGCGCTGCCTGCGCCCTCGTAAATTCCCTCGATCAACGCGCCGAACTTTTCGTCAACCACGCGCCGTTTGATCTTGAGCGTCGGCGTCATCTCCCCGCCGTCAATCGAAAACTCTTCGGCGAGCAGCGCGACGCGGCGCACGCGCTCGTAGTCGTGCAGGGGCGCGGTCAAGGCCGCCACCTCGCGCTGCACGAGGCGCACGGCGGCGGGGTTGCGGCTGAGCGCGGCGTTGTCGTTCTTGACGGGCTTCTTCTTCTTGCCCGCCGCCGCTGTTGTAGTAGTGGAAGTTTCGCCCGCGTCGCCGCTTTCGGCGAGCGCGCTGCGCAGCGCGTCCCAGTCGGGCACGATGAGCGCGGCGGGCGTCTTGCGCCCCGCGCCGACGACGACGACCTGATTGACGAGCGCGCTCTGCTTGATAAGACTCTCGACCTGCTGCGGCGCGATGTATTTGCCGTTCGACAATTTGAACAGCTCTTTCTTCCTGTCCGTGATGAAAAAATGGCCGTGCTCGTCGCGGTAGCCCACGTCGCCCGTCTTGAACCACCCTTCGGCGTCCAAGACTTCGGCGGTTTCGCGCGGGTGCTCGTAATAGCCGAGCATCACGTTCGCGCCGCGCACGAGAATCTCGCCCGACTCGTCCAGTTTCATCTCAACGCCCGGAAACGGCAGGCCGATTGAGCCGACCTTGTTGTCTTCGGGGCGGTTCGCGGAAGTGATGCATGTCTCCGTCATGCCGTAGCCTTGCAGGATGGGAATGCCCGCCGCCAGAAACGCGTAGGAGAGCGCGGGCGACAAAGGCGCTCCGCCCGACACGAAGAAACGCAGGCGGCCACCCACGCCCTCGCGCCATTTCGAGAAGACGAGACGCGAAGCGATGTCCTGCTGCAACTCAAGCAGCGGCGGCACGCGCTCGCGCTTATCAACAAACTCCGCGTAACGCTTCCCCGTCTCCAAAGCCCATGTGAACAACTTCTGCCGCCACCCTCCAGCCGACATGCCTTTCTTCACGATGCGGTGATAGACCTTCTCGAACAGGCGCGGCACGGCGGTCATGATCGTCGGGCGCACCTCGCGCAAATATTCCGCGAGTTGATCGACGGACGGCGCGTAATAGACCGAGACGCTGTTGTAGCAGAAGACGTAGAAGACCGTGCGCTCGAAGATGTGCGAGAGCGGGAGGACGGAGAGCGATACGTCGTCCGGCCTGATCGGCAGAGCGCGCGTGATGGCGAGGACGTTCGAGACGAAGGCCGAGTGCGCGAGCATGACGCCTTTCGGCTCGCCCGTCGTCCCCGAAGTGTAGATGATCGTCGCCAGATCGTCGGCGCGAATCGCGCCCATGAGGCGCGCAAACTCCGCAGGGTCTTGCCGGTCGCGCTCCGCCCCGGCGCGTTCCAACTCGTCGAGCGCGAGCGCGTCTTTGTGTTCCGCCGCGTCTTCGGCGTCGAAGAAGACGAGCCGCTCGATCTTGCCGTAGCCTTCTATCCCGGCGCGCGCGTGGCGGTAAACTTTTTTGCCGGAGACGAACAGCACGCGCGCGCCCGAATCCGAGAGGATGTAGCGCACCTGCTCGACGGCCTGCGTCGTGTAGATGGGCACGTTCACCGCGCCGAGACTCAGGATGGCAAGGTCTGTGATCGACCATTCGGGGCGGTTCTCCGAGAGCAGCGCCACGCGGTCGCCCGCACGCACGCCGAGCCGTGACGCCAGCCCCAGCGCGACCGCGCGCACGCGCCCGGCAAACGTCCGCCCGGAGATGTGCTCCCACGCGCCCTCGCTCTTGCGATTGAGCGCGGCGGGATTCGCGTGGTGTTGCAGCGCGTTGAGACAGAGTTCGGGCAGCGACATGCGTTGTTTCGGTTCGTGATCAGTGTTGGCAACTTGGGTCATGCTGGTAATTAACTGGCGATTGTCTGCATCGTCTCGGCGGACGACTCGCCCTGCTGCTGCGCTGTCCCGACCGCCGCGCTGCGCCCCGACGCGCGCCAGCCCTGACCGCCCAGAATCACCACCTCGCGCAAACCCGCGCGCTCGAACCAGCCCGCCACTTCGGCGCGGCTGTAGCGATTTTCAATCGGGGCGGAGAAACGGTCGAATTGATCCGTGTAGAGCACGCGGAAGGAGTATTTGCGATAGTGGCCGAGCGGCACGCGGTCGGCCAGAGGTCGCGTCGGCGGAAGGCTCGCGAGCACGCGCGCGGGCAGCACGAACGCCACTTGAAAACCGGCGGCCAACACCCACGACAGACGTTGCAACCACGCGTGCGGCATGCGCGTCGTCACCTGTCGCGCCTGCGTCACCACTTTGAGCAGGGCGCGCTTCCACGCGGCCTCGCCTTCGAGATTCCAGTACAAATAAATGTTGATGAACTCGTCGGGGCGCAGGTACCGGAGCAAACTTTGAAAGCCGCGTTCCGGGTCGGGCAGGTGATGCAGGACGCCGAGACTGTAAACGAAGTCGAAAGTCTGCGGTCGGAAAGGCGGGTGATAAATGTCGGCCTGAACGAAGTGTGTATTCTGGTTCGCGCGATTGTTCGCGGCGGCCACTTCGATGGCCTGACTGAAATCCATCGCGACGACTTCGCGCGCGCCCGTGCGGGACATGTAGAAAGTGTGCCGCCCCGTGCCGCACCCGGCGTCGAGCACGAGCCGCCCTGTGAAATCTTCCGGCTTGAAGCGCTCGAAGTACCAGCGAAAGTTCGCCTCGTAGTCGGGCAACATCTCGGAGAACGCCTGCCACTCGTAACCGAAACTTTTGGCCGTGTCCAACTGCGACGAGAGCGCGCGGTCGTCCGCGCCCGGTGCGGCGCGTTGTGCGTCTGCGTCGCGTTGCAAATCGGGCGGGAGGCGCGCGTGGTGTGCGCGGAAAAACTCCGGGTGCATCTCCCACAACATGCTTTGCAGCGCGGGCGGCAACAGTCGCGGGATGCCCCCGATAACGGGATAACTCGTCGCGCAGGAGACGCAACGGAGGAAGCCGCTTTGAATTTCGCTCGCCGTCGTCAACTCGAAAGTTTCGAGCGACAGGTCGGCGGCGCACAGCGGGCACACGATCAATGTTAACAACTTCTGCTTCATAAAATTCAGTCGCCCGCTTTCAAACGCCGCCACCGCCGCCCGTCAAAACTTCATTGCGCCCCTGAGCGACCTGCTGCGGCGGGCGCGCGGCCTCGCTCGCGGAACTGCTGCTCCGTCGTTTGCGGCGTGAGCGGCGGCCTTTGCTCGCGGCGGGGTCTTCGACGCGCCCGTCCAGGGTGGCGAGCGCGGCGAGCACTAAAAAGAGAAGCGCGTTCGAGGTCATGTGCAGGGAGAACTCGAAGAAGCTGTGAACGAGCACGGCGAAGCAACCGGCGAGCGCGCCCGCCGCCACGCCGCGACGGAATTTATCTTTTGAATTGAGGCGCGCAAAACCGTAACGAAAGAGCGCGTAGAGAAAGACGAGGCCGAGGAGGCCGCCGATGATGCCCGCGTCGGCAAGTATCTGCAAGTAGTCGTTGTGCGCCTGCTCTAACCGGCTTGCGCCGTTTAAAACGTCGTAGCGCGTGTAGGCGACGCTGAACGCGCCGAGTCCCGCGCCGATGAGCGGGTGGTGCTTGATCACTTCCCAAGTGCCCTGCCAGAACTGCACGCGCCCCGAAGTCGGGTCGTCTGCGTTCACCGTGCCGAACAGGCGCGACAAAGATTCCTCGCCGCCCAGATAGACCGACCCGGCGAGCAGCGCCACGACGAGCGCGAACCCGATGCCGACCCTCACCAGCGCCGCGCGCACGCGCGACTCGGCCGCCGCCTCCGTGTTCTCCTCCGCCTCGCGCTTATCTTTGCGCCTCACGAGTCCCGCGATGGCCGCGAGAAACAGGACTTCCGCGCCGAGGCTGAGTATGCCGCCGCGCGACGAGGTCAGGATGAGCGCCAGCCCCATGATGGCGGCGGCGAAGATGTAGAGCAGGCGGCGCTCGACGGCGACCGCGCCCGAGACGAGCAGGCCGAGCGGCAGCGCGAGCGTCAGTTCCATGTAGGCGGCGAAGTGGTGGCGGTTGATGAAGGGGCCGAAGGGCATGGCGAATCTCGGCTGGCGAAACCAGTAAATCTGCGAAGGATTGGTGAAGTACTGGAACATGCCGAAGAGCGCGAGCAGGAAGCCGAAGATCGTGATGACGCGCACGAAGAGGCGCAGGCGCGCGGGGCTGTCCGTGAAGACGAGCGTGGCGCAAAAATAGACGATGAGCGACCCCAGTTGAATCAGGGCAAAGCGCGTCGAGTAAGGGTCGAGCGTCAGCGTGTTGACGGGCGCGTTCGTCAACCCGCCGACACCTGCTGCGCCGCCCGCCTCGCCCGCGCCGCCGAGCGGCAGCAACTGCACCAGCCCGACGAGGAAGAGGCCGACGAGCGGCAACTGCAAGAGGTTGCGGCTGAGGCGCAGACGCCGCGTGCGCCATGCGTCGAGCGTCCAGAGGAGCACGACGAGACACGCGCCCGCTTGAAAGAAGGCGAGCGCCCACGATTGCACCGTGCCGAAGGCGAGCGTCGAGAGTATCACGGCGAGGCACAGTATGAGGACGAGGAAGCGGCTGGCGAGCGTGTGCTGCTCCGGCGGCTGGCGCGTGCGCGCCGATGATGTCGCGGCGGCAGCGGGACGCCCCGGCTCCGGCAGCGGCGTCACCGCCGCCGTCTCCGTCGTCGTAGCGCCCTTCGTCGTGTCAGGCGCGTCGCCCGGGTGCGCGAGCGGCGGCGGCGCGTTGGAGGTTGAAGTTGTCATACCAAACTTTACCGAAAATGGGACAGGTGGCAGCGGGACATTGCGGGCTGACGATGCGCAGCGTCACCGCGCGCGTCTCCGCGCCCGTCGTGAAATCGAGCGCGACGGCGCGCCAGTCCGCCGTGCCGATGGCGAGCGGCTCGGAGGCGGCGAGCACGCTCCCCGGCTGCGCGGCGTCCACCACCTCTGTGGCGAGCGTCGCCTCGCTTTTCAAATCTTCCGTCCGCACGTAATAGGCGATGCGGTAACGCGTCTGCGGTTCGACCGTCACGAGTTGCGAGATGTTGCGGAAGTCGAGCGTGCCCGGCGTGCTGAAGGCGAGGCGGAGGCTGCGCGCCCCCTCCTGCTGCACGCGCTCGTCGAGTCCCATCTGCACGCCCGCCACCGGCGTCACCTGCCACTCGAAGGGACTCTTGCCGGGCGGGCCGACCGCCGCCTCGAAACCGCCGTTCGTGAAACGCTCTCGCTCGGCGCTCGTCGGCGTCCCGTCCACGACCGCGAGTTCCCGGTGCATCGTCAACACTTCGTGAAAGCGTTTTGCTTCCAGCAAGCGCAGCAACAGTTTTTCGCCCGTCTCGCGTTGCGCCTTGCGCTCGCCCGCGTCGAACTTCTCCCACAACCGGAGCGCATCATCGAGCCGCTTCTGGTTGATCAGATAGTCCATCAACGCGCCGCGCGCGCCCGCCGACTCGCCCGCCGCCTTGAGCACCGACTGGATGTCGCCGTTGTAAAAACGCCACGACAGTTCGAGCATCTGCGGGCGGAACATTTGCGGGTTCGCGTCGCCCGCGCGCCGCAACTCTGCGAAAGCCTCTTCGATGCGCCCCTGCCTGAGCAGCAGGTTTCCGAGATACCAGCGCGGCGCCGGGTAATTCGGCGCGAGTTCGACGGCGCGGCGCAGAGCCTCTTCGCCGCCGCGCGCGTCGCCGATCAGCCCGCGCACGCGCCCCAACTCCATGAAGAGCCGGAAGTCGTTCGGCGACAGGCGCGCCGCCTCTTCGTAACGCCGCGCCGCCTCCGGCAACTCTTCGGGCAGAAAACTCCGCTCGCGCAAACGCGCAATTGTGAAATGCGCCTGCGGGTCGTCGGGCGCGAGCCGCGCCGCCGCCTGCGCCGCCTGAATGTCGGGCAGCCATTCCGCCATCGTGTTCGCGATGCACCAGCGCACCCCGTACCACGTGCCGACGGCGGCGACCAGCAGCGGCACGATCAACAACACGCGCGCCCAAGACGCGCGAAGCTCCACTGTTGTGATCTGATCTTTCATTTAGTCAGTTGTCAGTTGTCCGCAGCCAGTTATTTTATCTCTTACGCAAGCTGAGATTTTAACTTTAGACCGTCGCTCGTGAATCACAAACAACGAACAACTGACTAGGGACACCGGACAGCTTCTCAGTTCAACTGGTCAATCTGTATGCGCATCCGTTTGAGCGTGACCTGCGCGGCCTCGCAGTCCTGGAGGATGGTGGCGAGCCGCTCTTCGGTGATCTGCGTGCTTGAGATCAGGACTTCGGCGACGCGCTGCTCCTCGCAGATGTGGCGCAGCGAGCCGTTGCCGCCGAACACGCGCAGGCCGTGTATGACTTTCCCTTTTTTGAGCGGGTCGTCGTCCACGAAGCCGACGGGCGTGAGTTGCAGTTCGCGGTTGTTGAGCACCTCGCGCAAGAGCAGTTCGCCGCCGTCGCCCGCGCCGTAGATCAGTACGCGCCGCGTGCCGCGCGCGTCGGCGACGGGCAGCGCGTGGCGAAACAGGCGAAAGGCGAAACGGCTGCCCGCGAGCATCATAAAGAGCATCATCGTGTCGAGCACGAAGACGGCGCGCGACAACCCCTCGAAGCGAAACGCGACGAGGAGCGCCAATACGCTCCCGATTGCGCCGAGCACGACGGCCTTCGCAAACACCACGACGCCGTCAATGCTGATGTAACGCCACAACCCGCGATAGACGCCCGCCGCCAGAAACGCGAACATCTTGACGCAGACCAGCACCGGCACCGTGCGCAGAAACAGATTCCACGCGCCCTTGTCCGACATCGGGCCGAAAAGCAGGGTGTACGCGCTGTAGTAGGACAGGATGATCAGCACGACATCGAGCATTACCTCGAAGATGCGCCGCTTGTAAGAGAGGTCTACGAAGAAGGCGACGAGCGGTTTCTCGCGCGCGCGCTGCACCTCTTCCTCTTCGTAAACTTTGACCCCCGCCAGATAGACGCCGAGCAGCGCGAGCACGACCGTGAAGCCGACGATGGCGACGATGCTCACGTCCAGCCTCACGCGGCTGATGAGCAGCGCGAGCACGCCCGACAGCCCCGCGAACCCGTAGAGCATCCAGACGGCGCGGCGCTCCGTCATGCCGAGCGCGACGAGGCGATGTGAGGTGTGGTCGCGCCCGCCCTGCGAGGCGCTGCGCCCGGAGAGTTTGCGCAGGATGGTCACGAATGTCGTGTCGAAGATCGGGATCAGGAGAATCAGGACGGGCACGGCGAGCACGATCATAAACGAGCGCGAGCGCGCGCCCGACGCGCTCAGCAAGGCCGCGCTCGCCAGGAAGAAGCCGATGAACATCGAGCCGCAGTCGCCCATGAAAATCGTCGCGGGGTTGGAGTTGTAGGCGAGGAAGCCGACGAGCGCGGCGCAGAAGACGGCGAGCATCAGAGCCTCCGCCGGGCGACCGTTGACGAGGAAACTCGCGGCGAGGAAAGCGGCGGCGATGGCGGCGATGCCGGCGGCGAGGCCGTCCATGTTGTCGAGCAAATTGAGCGCGTTCGTGATGCCGACGAGCCAGAAGATCGTGATCGCCATGTTGAGCGAGGGCGAACTGCTCCACGGCAGAGCCAGCCCGTAATAGACGATCAAACTCGCGCCCATCACCTGCCCGATCAACTTCTGGTAGGGCTTGACGTGAACGATGTCGTCAACCAAACCGACGAGGAACAGAAACCCGCTCGCCGCAAGCACGACCCACCCGTAAGGCCAGTTCGGCATCTGCCGGACGAAGACGAGGTACGTGACGGCGACGGTCAGGAACACGGCCAGCCCGCCCAGCATCGCCGTCGGCTTGCTGTGCCAGCGATCCGGCTTCGGCTGCGCCACCATGCCCCAATGGCGCGCCAGCGAGCGCACCACCGGCGTCAACACCAGCGCGAGTGCAAACGACACAATGACGGGAAGGAGATTTAAACTACCGGCGTACATATCTAACTGTCTGTTGGTTTCGGTTTGAAGTCGCCTGAAAAGCTATTCGATGTAGAGTGAGAAATCAAGTGAGCAGTAAGAGAATGAGCAGTGAGCAGTGAAAAACAGAACTGCTTACTGCTCATCGCTCACTGCTCTCTCTCTTACTGCCCGCTCTGGTGCTCGATCACTTTTTGCAGGATGCCGTCGAGTTTCTCCGTCGGTTTGAACCCGGTGAGCGCGCTCACCTTCGTGATGTCGGGAACGCGGCGCGGCATGTCCTCGAAGCCCTCTTCATAGGCTTCGTCGTAGGGCATGAAGATGATCTCGGAGTCGGATTTCGTCAACTCCTTCACGCGCTCGGCCACTTCGAGAATGGAAACTTCTTCGTTCGAGCCGATATTGAAGACTTGCCCGACCGCTTCGGGAGCGTCCATCAACTTCATGAGCGCCCCCACCACGTCGCCCACGTAGCCGAAGCAGCGCGTCTGTTTGCCGTTGCCGTAAACCGTGATCGGGCGACCGGCGAGCGCCTGTCGCACAAAGGTCGGGATGACCATGCCGTACTGCCCGGTCTGGCGCGGCCCGACCGTGTTGAAGAGGCGCACCACGACCGTCGGCAGTTTCCGCTCGCGCCAGTAGGCGAGCGCGAGAAATTCGTCAATCGCTTTCGAGCAGGCGTAAGACCAGCGCCCCTTCGTGGTCGCGCCCATCACGAGGTTGCCGTCTTCGCGGAAAGGCACTTCGGTCGAGAGGCCGTAGACTTCCGAAGTCGAGGCGACGAGCACCTTCTTCTTCTTCTTGTTGGCGAGATTCAGTATGACTTCCGTGCCGCGCACGTTCGTCTCGATGGTTCTGACCGGGCTTTCCACGATCAGTTTCACGCCGACCGCCGCCGCCAGGTGAAAGACCACGTCGCACTGGTCAACGAGTTCGGCGCAGACCGGCACGTTATGCACGCTCTCAATCGTGTAATGAAAACGCGGGTGCTGCTTCAGGTGCGCGATGTTCTCGATGCTGCCCGTCGAGAGATCGTCGATGACGTAAACTTCGTCGCCGCGTTCCAGATAAGCGTCCGACAGATGCGACCCGATGAAGCCCGCCCCGCCCGTGATTAAAACTCTCAAAAATTAATCTCCTTTCACACGCGCCGACTCAATGGCGGGCACGCCCCCCTGCTTTGCCCCGACCACCGCCGCCACGCGCGGCGACGGCAATAGTTCGCTGTAAAGATTCAGCACGTCTTTCACCAGACGCTCCTTCGAATAATGCTCCACGACAAACGCGCGCCCGCGCTCGCCGAGCGTGCGCCGCAAGTTTTCGTCCGCCGCGAGCCGCCGCAAGGCTTCGCAAAAAGCCTCCGCATCATTCGTCCGCACGCGCACGCCGCGCTCGCAGACCGCGTAAGCTGCTGCTTCTGCTGCCGTCGCCGCCGCACCGGGCTGGCCGACGAGATCAACCACGCCGCCGACGGCGGTTGCCACGACCGGGCGCGCGTTCGCCATCGCCTCGATGAGCGTCAGGGGCGTGCCCTCGTTCAGAGATGAGAGCGCGACGATGTCGAGCGCGGCATAAAAATTTTCCGGGTCGTCGCGCATTCCCGTAAACGTCACATGCGGCGCGATGCCGAGCGTGCGCGCGTGCGCTTCGAGTTCGCCGCGCAAGTGGCCGTCGCCGACGACGACGAAGCGCACGCCGCTCGCCCCCGTTGTCTCGCCGTCTGATTCGAGCGCCGCGTCGCTGCCCTCGCCGTCGTGCCGTTTCAGGTAGAGCGCGGCGGCTTCGAGGAACAACTTGTGGTTCTTGATCTCCGTCAGACGCCCGACGATGCCGATGAGCAACTCGCCCGCACGCGCGCCCAACTCCGTGCGCGCCGCCGCGCGCCGCTCGCGCCAACCTGCGAATGCCTGAACGTCCAGCCCCAGCGGAATCACTTTGAACTGGCGAGCGCGCCCGACGCCGAACTGCTCGTGTATCTCGCGGTACTGCTGCTGGCTGATCACGACGATCCTGTCCGTCGCCGCGCGCGCGAGGAGTTTTTCGATGGTCAAAAACACCTGCGTCTTCAAGCGCCCGTAGTAACTATGAAAAATGTGCCCGTGATACGTGTGCACGAAGCGACAGGCGCGCGGTCGCCCCGCGAGCGCCGACGGCGTCAGCCAGCGATAGAGTAGCCCAGCGACGCGCCCGACCGTTCCCGCCTTCGCCGTGTGCGTGTGCACGATGTCCGGCTGCAAACGCCGGAACAGGCGGTACAGTTTCCAGATCGTCACGGCGTCCTTCGGCGACACCTCGCGGCTCATCTGGGGCAGAATGATCGGGTGGACGCCCTGTTCCGCCGCGAAGTAGCTCATGTCGTCTTCGCCCGGCGGCACCACCCCGGCGATCAACTCCGACTCGATCCCGAAGCGCCGCGTCGCCGCCGTCAGCCAGGCCACATGCTTCGCCGGGCCGCCCACGTTCAAACGCGCGATGATGCGAACAACCTTCATAGTCCGTCGTCCGTAGCCAGTTGTCAGTTGTTTTCGTCCGGCCTAACCTGAGAGCCTTATCTTTAGCTCGTCGCTCATGAGCCACGAACAACGGACAACTGACGATGGACAACGGACGGCCTTTCAATCTTCCATTGTATAAATCGTCGCCGGATCGTCTTCGTGCCTGATCTCGTCTATTTCGGCGCGTTTGCCTTCGCCCATGTAGAGGCTGTTGGGGCAGTTGATGACGATGCCTGCCACGCTCCCGACGTTGCGATAAGCGTGGACGACGCCTTTCGGGACGAGCACCGCTTTCGGGTTGTCCGCGCCGACGTAGAGCGTCATCACCTGGTTGTAAGTTTCCGAATCCCGCCGGTTGTCCCACAAACGGAGCTTGAAATTCGAGGGGCCGATGAAGACGAAGAAGTCCGCCTGATCGACGTGCTCGTGCGGGCCGCGCTGCACATGCGGCTCGGTCGAGGAGATGTAAGACATGACCGGGAAATATTCCGCCTCCATCTCGTCGTGGCGGAACAACTCGGCGAGCCAGCCGCGCTCGTCCACGAACTTGCGCACGTCGCGGACGACCACATCGCGAATCTTCCCGCGCTTAAACTGCGGCGACGCCGTTTCCTGCTGCGGCTGCTGCTCCTCCTCCTCCTTCGGCGTCTGGCGCTTAGGCGTGGATTGCATTAACGGCCTCCTTCCGGTTCTCCATCTTGTTGGCGCCCGTCTCGGCCACGAGCGTCCCGGCGTGCAGCAAACTCTCGAACGTGCCCGCGTCAGTCCACCAGCCTTCGAGTTCGTTCCAGGTCATCTCGCCGCGCTCGATGTAGGCGTTGTTCACGTCTGTGATCTCAAGTTCGCCGCGCTCCGAAGGCTTGAGCGTCTTGATGATCTCGAACACTTCGGCGTCGTACATGTAGACGCCGATCACGGCGTAGTCGGACTTCGGCTGTTTCGGCTTCTCCTCGATGCGCACGACGCGCGACCCCTTGAGTTCGGGCACGCCGAAACGCTGCGGGTCGGAGACCTGCTTCAGGAGTATCTTTGCGCCGCCGCCCTGATGCCGGTAGGCGCGCACCGCCTGACAGATGTTGCCCTCGATGATGTTGTCGCCGAGGACGATGCAGACGGGTTCGCCGTCGGCGAAGTCTTCGCACAGAGAGAGGGCAGCCGCGATGCCGCCCTCGCCCTCCTGATACGTGTAGTTGAGGTGCTTGAGGCCGAACGCTCGCCCGTTCTTCAACAGCTTGAGAAAATCCCCGGCGGAGTTTCCGCCCGTCACGATCATGATGTCCCTGATCCCGGCGTTCACCAAAGTCTGAATCGGGTAATAAACCATCGGCTGATTAAAAACCGGCAGCAAGTGCTTATTCGTCACCGCCGTCAACGGCATCAGACGCGAGCCGAGCCCGCCAGCTAACACGATACCTTTCACAATATCTGTCCTCCGAATAAAAGTTCGTCCATTGTCCGTAGTCAGTTGTCAGTCGCATGTGGCTGACGAGCGTTAAGCTGAAAATTAAACCTTCATGCCGGGGCAGCACGAAACAACTGACCACTGACTACGGACAACTGACAATCAATCAATAAACCGCTGAAACCATAACTCAAGCATGAGCAACGTCCATAACTGGTGCGCGTAGTCGCGCTCGCCGCGCGTGTGGAGTTCGACCATGCGCGCGACGGCTTCGGGGCGGAAGAAGCCGCGCCCGAGCGCCTTCTCCGAGAGCAGCGTCTCGCGCAGGAACGCGTTCATCTCGCCGCGCAGCCAGTGGCCGATGGGGACGCCGAAGCCCATCTTGCGCCGCTGCAAATTCTCCGCCGGGAGCAGTTTCGCCAGCACGCGCTTCAAGAGATATTTCGTCGTCAAGCCCCGCAGCTTCAGGTTCTCCGGCAAACTCGCGGCAAACTCTATCACGTGATGATCGAGAAACGGAGAGCGCGCTTCGAGCGAAACGGCCATGCTCGCAATGTCAACTTTGACGAGCAGGTCGTTCGGCAGGTAAGTCATCGTATCGGCCAGGAGCGACGCGTCCACCAGCCCCGCGCCGTTGGCGTGCGCAAACCAGGGCGCGACGAAATCGGCGGCTTCGTGTCCCTGCATCTCGCGCCGGAAATCCGCCGTGTAGAGGTCGTCTTTCGCCGATGCGTCGAGCACGCTGATCCAGCGCATGTAACGCTCGACGGTCGGGAGCGAGGCGGCGTCGAGAAAGCGTTTGAGGTCGCGCGCGCGCGAGCGCCGCGTCTCCGAAGTCGGGTAAAGCGCAACCGCATTTTTGATCAAGCCTTCGCGCAGCAGGCCGGGGACGCTGCGGTACTTGCCCGCGAGTTTCATCGCGGCGTAGCGTTCGTAACCGGCGAAGCACTCGTCGCCGCCGTCGCCGTTCAGGGCGACGGTGACATGGCGGCGCGTCTCGCGCGAGACATAGTAAGTCGGGATCGCGCTGGAGTCCGCGTAAGGCTCGCCGTAATGTTCGACGAGCGTGGGCAGCACTTCCATCGCGTCCGGGCGCACGATGAACTCGTGGTGCTCCGCGCCGACGTGTTCGGCGACGCGGCGCGCGTGGTGCAATTCGCTGAAATCCTGTTCCTCGAAACCGATGGAGAAAGTTTTGACGGGCGTGCTCGACACTTCGCTCATCAGCGCGACGACCGCCGACGAATCCACGCCTCCCGACAAAAACGCGCCGAGCGGCACTTCCGACATCAGGCGCACGCGCACGGCCTCGCGCAAAATCTCTACGGCGCGCTCGCCCGCCTCCGCCTCGCTCATACGCGTCTTCTTGGAAAAGTCCGGCTGCCAGTAACGCTCGATCTTAATCTCGCCGTCGCGCGGCGTGTAGCGCAGAGTGTGGCCGGGTTCGAGTTTGCGTATGTCTCGATAGACGGTGAGCGGCGCGGGCACGCACATGAAGGTGAGGTAGTGGTGGATGGCCTCGCGGTCGATCTCGCGGCTGACATCAGGGTGCTGAAGGAGCGCGGCGAACTCCGAGCCGAAGACGAATTGATCGGCGAGTCGCGCGTAGAGCAGCGGCTTTTTGCCCACGCGGTCGCGCGCTAAAAACAGCTCACCGCGCCGCTCGTCCCAGATGGCGAAGGCGAACATGCCGCGCAGGTGCTTGGGACACTCCGTGCCGTACTGTTCGTAGGCTTCGAGGACGACTTCCGTATCGCAGTCGGTGTGAAACACGCGACCGAGTTCTTCCAGACGCTTGCGGACTTCCTTGTAGTTGTAGATTTCGCCGTTGAAGACGATCCAGCTTGTGCGCTGTGCGTTGTGCATCGGCTGCTGGCCGCTCTTGAGGTCGATGATGGCGAGGCGGCGCATGGCGAGGCCGACCGACTCGTGCAGATAACTGCCCTCCTCGTCCGGCCCGCGATGGCGGATCGCCTCGTTCATACGCGCGAGCACGCCCGCGTCCACCGCGCGCCCCTCGCGCCGCACCATGCCTGCGATTCCACACATTTAAGAATCTATCCTCTCGGAAAGCCCGCGCGCGATCTCAGCCCACTCGCTGTCGCGTTCGCGCCGCCACTGCTCGTAACGCCTGCGCGCCAGACGCTCCTGCGCCGCGCGCATCAACGCTTCCTTCTTCATCCGCGCCAGACGCTCACGCTCCTCGCTGCGCTCCTTCAAAAGCACGGCGCCGACCGACACGAAGATAAAATAGAAGACCAAAAGCTGCGACCGCTGCCGGTACGCCGTCCCCACGTTCCCCTGAAAGATCGAGTACGCCAATGTCAGCATCGTCGTGAAGATCAAAATCGGCAACGCCTGCCGCATACGGTAGCGCAGCGTGAACCAGATGCCCATCACGAGCAGCGGGAAGGATGCCCACCAGATGAACATCTCTGGCAAGGTGATGCTCTGCCGCAGATTAGCCAACTGCCACGGAAATGGCGCGAACAACAGATACACCATGCCGAGCGGGATGGTTTGGAGCGCGCCCGAAGCGGTTGAAACGTCCACATCGCGCCCGAAGCCGGATTCGGTGGTCGCCAAATCGGCGCGGCTTCGCTGCACGCGTTCGAGGCTGCCGAACTCTTCAAACTGCTGGGTCGCGCGGCGCAGCACGCCGAAGTAAGTCATCGTCAACCCGATGGCGACGAGGACGACGAACTGCCGCATCAGAGATTGACTCGTGACGCGCCGCATCCCGATCATGAACGCCCCGCCCGCCGCCGCAATCGCCATGTAAAAGATGTAGAAGCGCAAGCTCAACAACCCGAGCAGCGCGCCGACGAGGACGAGAAAAAATTTCGCGCTGAGTTGCTCGCCGAGCTTGAGCGTCGCCAGCATCGCGGCGACCAGACAGAAGATGATCGGCCCGTCTTTTAACCCCTGCGACGACCACAGGACGAGTGAGGGGAAGAAGGCCACGAACAGCGCCGTCAAACGCGAAACGCGCGTGTTCTCAAACATGTGCTGCGCGCAGAGGTAAGCCAGCGGCGCGGTCGCCGCGCCGATCACCCCGTTGACGTACTGCACTGCGAGCAGGTTGCGCCCGATAGCGGCGTAGATGCCGCCGATCAGGTAGGCCATGCCCCAGCCGACCGACTCGTAACCCTGTAGCGGATTCTTGTAGAACGGGTCGCCCTGCCACGACTTCAACATCCACGTCCCGAGTTGGTCGTAGGCCGTCGCGTCGCCGCCGAAGAAGTCCTGTAGTTCGAAACCGAAGATGAGCGTGCCGACGAGCATCCTGACGAGCAGCCCGGCGATGAAAATATAGAACAGGAACGCGCGATCAATTTCGATGCGACGCACGGCGAAGCCTGCGACGAGCGCGGCGACGAGGCAGACGAGCACCGCCGGCGCGCCGTAGGTCGGCACAAACACGGCGATGACCAAACACATCGCCAATGCCATCACGGTAAGAACTGCGTTCATAACCCCTGAATCGAAAACCCCGCGCGCCTTCGCCGACGCCGCCGTAGCCCGTTCGAGCCTTCGCTAGATCGGCTCGCGGTTCACGAAAGCCTCCGCCGCCGAAGCCGTGTGCGCTCCCGGCGCTCTGCGCGCGCGTGTGGCGCCCTCCCTGATCGCGCGGCGCTGCTCCTCCAACGCCATAGACACCTTGCGCTGCCTGTCCTCGCGCCGCTCCTTCAAGATGACGGCTCCAACCGACACGAAGATAAAATAGAAGACCAGAAGCTGCGACCGCTGCCGGTACGCCGTCCCCACGTTCCCCTGAAAGATCGAGTATGCCAATGTCAGCATCGTCGTGAAGATCAAAATCGGCAACGCCGGTCTCATGCGATACTTTAACGTAAACCAGATGCCCATCACGAGCAGCGGGAAGGATGCCCACCAGATGAACATCTCCGGCAGCGTGATGCTCTGCCGCAAATTAGCCAACTGCCACGGAAACGGCGCGAACAACAAATACACCATGCCGAGCGGAATCGCCTGCAACGCGCCTTCGGTCGTCGAAACGTCAACGTCGCGCCCGAAGCCCGACTCGTAGCTCGCCAGATCGGAGCGGCTCCGCTGCACGCGTTCCAGATTGGCGTAAGTTTCAAACTGTGCGGTCGCCGTGCGCAGCACGCCCAGATATGTCATCGAAAGGCCGAGCGCGACGACGATAGCCATCTGCCTGATCACGCTGCCGGGGCCGACGGGCGGGCGAACGCCGATGAGCAGCGCGCCGCCCGCCGCCGCAATCGCCATGTAAAAGACGTAGAAGCGCAAACTCAGCAACCCGAACAGGGCGAAGACGAGCATCGCAAAAAATTTGACGCTCAAACCCTCGCTCAACTTGAGCGTCGCCAGCATCGCGGCCACGAGCAAAAAGACGATGGGCCCGTCCTTGAGCACCTGCGACGACCACAGGACGAGCGAGGGGAAGAAGGCCACGAGCACCGCCGTCAAACGCGAAACGCGCTTGTTCTCAAACATGTGCTGCGCACAAAGGTAAGCCAGCGGCGCGGTCGCCGCGCCGATCACCCCGTTGACATACTGCACCGCGAGCGAATTGCGCCCGACGAGCGAATAAACGACGGCCACGACATAGCCCAATCCCCACCCGCCGCTTGAGTAGCGCTCCGTCACGTTCTCGAATTCGGCGTTGCCCTGCCAACCTTCGATGATCCACAAGCCGAGTTGGTCGTAGCCCAGCGAATCGCCGCCGAAGAAGGCTTGCAGACGAAGCATGTAGATTCCCGTCGCCACGAGCACGCGCACGAACAGCGCGGCGGCGAAGAGTTGCAACATAAACTCTTTGTCGTGCCCTTCGAGAGTCAGGTTGAAGGCGACGAGCGCAATGCCCGCGCTGCTGATCAGGATGAGCACCGCCGGCGCGCCGACGCCGGGAAACATCATGATGATGCCGATGCAGAAAATAAACGCTAGGAGAACTAGAAATCCGTTCATGGCTTTTTACTGTAGCGGGGGCTTCTACAACTTAGGGGACAGGGGAGAGGGACAAGGGGAAAGGCGAAAGAGGGATAAGATTTGTCGAGCGCGACTTTTATCGAGCGTGGCTTGTATCGAATGTGCCCGGGCGCGCGTGCGTCGCTTCCTTTTCCCTTTAGCCTTTCCCCCTTCCCCTGACGTTTTACTGTTTTCGCAACACCAGATGGTTCTCCAACACGAGCGCGTCGAAGTTCGCGCCCTGAAAAGTTTTGATGGCGTCCGAGGGGCGGCAGACGATGGGTTCCTGAATGTTGAAAGAGGTGTTCAGGAGCATCGGGCAGCCGGTCAGTCGCTCAAACTCGTCGATCAAATTCCAGTAGCGCGGGTTCGTCCGGCGGCTCACGGTCTGCGGCCTGGCCGTGCCGTCTATGTGGACGACCGAGGGGAAGCGCGCGCGCTGCTCCTCTGTGACGTGCAAGACCGTCACCATGAACGGATCGTAGTGCGGGCGACCGAAAATCTCCTCGCTCACTTCCTCCTTCATCGAAGGCGCGAGCGGGCGAAACCACTCGCGCAGTTTCACCTTCTTGTTCAACAACTCGCGCATGTCGTAGCGGCGCGGGTCGGCGATGAACGAGCGGTTGCCGAGCGCGCGCGGCCCAAACTCCATGCGCCCCTGAAACCAGCCGATGATCGCGCCGTCCGCAATCATCTGCGCCACGCGCGGCAGCATCTCCGAATCTTCGAGCGTCTCGAACTTCAAGCCTGCGCTGCTGAGTTCGGCGGCGCACTCTGCGGACGTGAAGCCGGGGCCGTAGTAGGCATGTTCCATCCTGCGCGTGCGCGGCTGCCGGAGGATCGTGTGGTGCACCATGAGCGCCGCGCCGAGCGAGCAGCCCGCGTCGCCCGCCGCCGGTTGCACGTAATAGTTTTTAAACGGCGACTCGGTCATGATCCGCCCGTTCATCACGGAGTTGAAGGCGACGCCCCCGGCCATGCACAAATTTTCTTCGCCCGTCATCTCGTGCAGGCCTTTGATGAGGTGGAGCGCGGTGTCTTCCAGAACCTTCTGCGCGCTGGCGGCGATGTTCCAGTGGCGCTCGGTCAAATCCTCGTCGGGCTGGCGCGGCGGCCCAAGCGCACGGCTGATCTCGTCGCCGAACTGGTAATGCTTGGCGAGGTGGTGATCGAGCACGCGGATGTTGAAATTAAAATCGTAGTTGCCGTTGACGGAGAGCACGCGCTCGCGGAAGAAGTCGTAGTATACGGGTTTGCCGTAAGCCGCGAGGCCCATCACCTTCCACTCGTCGCCGCCGAACATGTCGAAGCCGATGAAGTTCGTCACCGCCGAATAGAACTGGCCGAGCGAGTGCGGCAGCTTGATGCGCTTCAAGACCTCTATGCGCTGGCCGTCGCTGCGTGAGAAAAGCGTCGTCGTGTCTTCGCCCGTCCCGTCCCAGGTCAGGATGGCGCTCGTGTCGAAGCCGGAGACGAAGAAGGAACTGGCCGCGTGGCACTGGTGATGTTCGAGGAAGTGGAAACGAAAATCGCTCGGCCCGAAATGTTTGCGTATAAGTTTCGGGTGGCGCAACATGCCGAGGTAGCTCTGGCTTACCTGCGCCACGCCGCGATCCGCGCGCGCCTTGAACATATCGCGCGAGATGAGTCCCGACTTCAACGCCTGCAAAGCCTTGTGGCGCAAAATCCAGGGCTTCCAGTAGAGGCCGATGTGCTCTACGTCCTTGATGCCGATGCCCGCTTCTTCGAGGCAGTACTGCATCGCGTGGTAGGGGAAGCCGCTGTGATGTTTACGGCGTGAAAAGCGTTCCTCTTCCGCCGCCGCGACAATTTCGCCGTCGCGCAGGAGCGTCGCCGCAGAATCGCCCAGAGTTGTTAGTCCAAGAATATACATAAGAACGGAAACGCCGCTTGTGTTTGAGCTTGCATGAACGATGCAGGCAGGCCGCGCGAGAAATTCCCTTTGAAATTAAAGTTAAACCTACCAGACTTAAACCTAAAAGTAAAAAACCGGAGGCCGGCGCGCGCCCCCTCTCTGTCTGCTGCGACTTACGCCTTCGACGCCTCTTCTCCCGTGCGACGCGCCCACGCGTACATGTAGGGGCTGCGCCCCAAAGCATTCGCCACGCGTTCGACGACGCGCGTGCCGACGCGCTCGACCCCGCCCCACACGCCGCCGCGACTCGGCACGACGAGGCCGCCCGGATAAACCACCAGATTTTCGATCCGAAAGTCGTTGCGCTCCAGCACGAAGCGCAGCGAGCGCGGGCTGAAACCCTGTATGTGATAGAGATTCCACGTCGGGCAGAGATTCACCACCCAATCCAGCCCGCGCGCTTTGTAATAAAGATTCCCCAGACTTTGATAGACGCTCTCCTCGTTCGGCGTGCTGATGTACACCAGCCCGCCCGGTCGCACCACGCGCCGCAGTTCCCTCACCGTCTCCGCCGGGTCGTACAGGTGCTCGATGACCTCGACGAGCGTGACCACATCGAACGAAGCGTCGGGGTAGTTCATCCCTTCGAGCGTCGCCGCCGTCGCGCGCACGCCGTTCACCTCGCGCGCGTAGCGCACGAAATCTTCCGACAGGTCGCAGCCTTCCGCCTCCCAGCCGCGCGCCTGCGCCGCCGCCACCACCTCGCCGCGCCCGCATCCCACGTCCAGAAAACGCCCGCGCCGCCCCAGAAGTCTTTCAGCCTCGCGCGCCAGCTTGTCGCCCAACTGCCGCTGGCTCTCGTCCGTCACGCTCATCACGCCTTCAAAGTAGCCGGAGACGTTTGTATAACGCGTGTCCTCGCCCGACGGGTAGGGCATGGGGTTCGGGAAGATCAAGTTGCAGGTGCGGCATTTGACGATGCGCGTTTTTGCGCCCGCGCCGTCGCGGTGCGCCTCGCCGCCGCGCGAACCGAGCACGCGAAAATCGCGCCCGCCGCACACCTTGCACGCCTCGTCGCGAAACTCCCACGCCTGCTGCTGCTGATGACCGTTGCCGCTCATGTCTTCACTCGACCCGCCTCGAAACACGGCGCACACACGCGCCGACGCGCTTCAGCCGCGACCTACGGCGCAACTCCACGCTTATCCAGTATGTAACGCTTGTCGGCGAAGATGCGCCGGACGGTGCTGAAAATCGAGCGGCTGATCCAATCGTCTTCCAGACAGAAGCGCGCCACCTCCGCACGCACGGGACGCCGTTTCCTGAGCGCGGTGCGGCATTGCAGGTAGCCCTGAAAATAACCGGCCAGCCCGTAGAAAAAGTATGCGAACGAGCGAAAGCGTATGCCGCGCAGCGTCAACCAGAACAGATTGCGCACGAAGACGAGCGGCAGAAAGCGCCACGGCAGATGTTTCAGGTTGAACCACGCGGCGTTGCGGAAACCGCGCCCGTAGCGTTTCCACGAACGCTGCTGCCGGCTCTCGCGGTGATACGACAGGCAGCGCGGCTCGTAGATGACTTTGTAGCCCGCGTCCCAGAGGCGTATGGCGAGATCGTCTTCGGTGGCGTAGATGAAAAAGTCGTCGTCGAAATAGCCGCACTCGTCCAGAACATCGCGCCGGATGGCCGCGCCGCACGCCGCGAAAGAAGTGATCTCGCGCTCGCGCCCCGGCTCGGTCGGAACTAATCGTTCTTCCCACAGGTGCGTCACGAGGCTGTTCAAATGCGGGTTCATCACGCGAAACGACATGACGCCCACGTCTTTATTCGCCTCGTCTTCCCACAGCTTCACCATCGTCTCGATTGATTCGGGCGCAAGGTGCGAGTCGTCGTCGAGCATGGCGACGTACTTGCCGCGCGCCGTCGCAAAGCCGACGTTGTAGCCCGTCATGCCGGTGTTTTCGTGCAGGCGCACGACCGTCACTTCGGGAAACTTCTCGTAGATCATCTGCGCCGTCCCGTCCTTCGAGCCGTTGTCCACGACGATCAACTCGATGTTCGGGTAAGTCAGCTTGCGTAGTTCCTGCAAACCGATCTCGACCTCGCCCTTGCGATTCCACGCGAGCATGACGATGCTCACGAGCGGCTGCGCCTCGCCCGCGCGCGCGAGCGCGGCGGCTTCGGGGCGGACGATGCCGAGGATGGTCTGCACGAGCACGGGCGCGCGGTGGCGACCCGGACGCGTGCGGTCTTCCAGATCGCGCACGGCGAGTTTGACGTTCGTGCCGCGCAGCGCCTCTTCGTCGAACGTGAAATAGCCTTCGACGCCCTGATGCTGCGGCACGTTGGCGATCAGGTAATGGTACGCGCCCTCGCCGACGTGTTCGTTGATCTTCTGCGCGAGTTCCCTGCCCGTCGCGCCGCGCGTGTCCGCCTCTTCGACGATGTTGACGACCATGATCTTCGTCGCCGTGCTTCGCCGGATCGCATCGCTGATGCCGTCAATCATCAGCGTCGGCAAAAGCGAAGAGTGGAACGTGCCCGGCCCGTAGATGATCACGTCGGCGCGCTCCAAAGCTTCGAGCGCGCCCGGGCTTGCTGCGGTCGGCGCGTGGACTTCACGACGAATGCGCTCGCGCGCCGCCTCCAAGCCCGACTCCGCGACCCACTTGTCCAGGCCGAGCGGCGCGACGCGCTCTTTGGCGAGAAAGAGTTCGAGGATGTCGCCGTCGGCGTCCGTGATGACGGCGCATTCGCTTGGGAGCACGCGCCCGTCCGTGCAGACCGCGAACAGGTGCCGGTTCTCTTCCGAAGCGATCTCGATGCGCCCGCGCACCTGCAAAACTTCTTCGAGCGCGCGCAGAGCCTGCGTCCAACTGCGCCCGTGCTCAAGATACGCGCCGAGCAGAATGCAGTTGCCGAGCGCGCAATCGGCGAAGGAAAACTCCGCGCCCTCCGTGCTTTCGCGCCTGACGAGTTCCGCTAAAAAGAGGCGCAGGTAATCTACGAACCGCTCGCGCGCGTCGGCGGGCATGCGCGCCACCATCTTCAACAGTTCGCGCCGCTCCCCGCGTGCCAGTGCCTCGCCGCCCGTCGCGCAGAGGTCTTCGATCTCGCGCCGGAAGTCTGCGGCGCGCTCTGCCTCCGCCGGGTAACGGTACGCGAAGACTTCGTAGCGCGACCAGTAGCCGGGCGCGTCGAGGTTCATCAGCGAGAGCAGATTTTTGCGCAGGTCGGAGGGGCCGAGTTCGTCGAAGACGTAGCGCAGGCGTCCGGTGCTCAAACCGTCGTCGTAGGCGTTGACGAGACAGGTGACGCGCGCGCCCTGATCGAGCAGTTGATTGGCGAGCGTGCCGCTGCCGCGCCCGCCGCACAATATGACGACGTGAAAGCCGCTGGCCGATTGAAGCAATTCTTTCATCTTAAACTACGAGGTGATCCTTGAACCTGCGAACAGGCACTCAAGCTTTCCGCGCCTTAAAGTTTTCCTCACTTCGCGCCTTTGTGTGGAAAACCGTTTTACGCAAAGGCGCAAAGTTAAAACGTAAGGCGCGAAGTAGTTCTGAATCCCACTCAAAAATATCCTTCTTCAGGAAAGCGTCAATAATGCACAATCAAACTCGCGCCGACAAGCGCAGAATGTGCGCCAGGAAACGTTCGGTCGCCGCCGTGCCCGCCGCGCCCGTCATGCGCGCGAGCGAGACGACGCCCGCCGCCGCTTCCGCTTCGTGCCCGCCCGCGACCGACAAACACAGCGCGCGCGGGAAGAGTTGCGGGATCACATAATCGTTCCCGCCCGCGAAGAACTCGTCGCCGACATAAACGGACGCCTCTTCCACGTCGCCCTCGCACGCGCCCGACGACGCCGAAAGTTCCGCCATCGCGTCGCGCATCGCGGCCTCTTTCGAGACGCCGCGCCGCGTGATCTCGATGCTGCTGCGCCCGCTCTCGGCCAGTTCGTAACGGTCACTCAAACGCGCGCGTTGCAGCAACTCAAGCCCGCGTGCGTAAAGTTCCGCGCGTGGATTCGTCGTCGCCGCTGCGTCGTCCGCCGCCGCGTGAATCCGCGAAGGCACGGGGCGCAGCACGAGCACCGCGCCTTCGCGCTCCGACACGCGCGCGGGCAGCGTCGAGAAATCGAAGCGCGGGAACGCCGCCTCGTACCAACGCCCGCGCGCCTTCACGTCAACTTCAAACTCCGCCCATAGAGATTCGAGCAGACGGCTGAGCGCCGGAACGTCTTCGGCGCGCAGTTGATAACGCTCCCCGTAAACTTCGTCAACCTCACGGCGCGCGCCGTCGCAGACGATCTTCGTCGCGCCGCGATTGGCATAAACTCTGAGGCGTTCGACGCATGCCGCCTTGCCCGACTCGCGCAGGTTTTCAATAACGGGCGCGACGAGGCGCGCTTCGAGTTGCCGCCAGCCGTGCCCCGTGATGAGACAGACGCGGAAGCCGCGCCGCAGCAGTTCGGGAAGCCCGGCGGCTGCCGCGCTCTCCGCGAAAGTCTCTTCGCCCGCGCCGCCGTCGGCGCGCACGCGCGCCAGGAGCGTGTCGTCAACGTCGAGCACGAGCGCGCCCTTTTGTCGCAGACGCTCGACGCGCCCCGCGTCCATCAATTCCTCAAGTTCGACGCGCGCGTTCATGCCGTCTCGACAGCGCCGCCCGCACACAACCTGTTTGCCGTCTCGCGCGCCGCCTGCTCGCACCATGCGCGCACTTCCGCGTCGCCCGCAACGGACGCACCGCGCACCTCCGCTGCGAGCGCATCGGGCAGGTAGCGGCGCAGGC
Organism: Pyrinomonadaceae bacterium; assembly: GCA_035633995.1. Taxonomy (GTDB): domain Bacteria; phylum Acidobacteriota; class Blastocatellia; order Pyrinomonadales; family Pyrinomonadaceae; genus JAIVJZ01. The sequence continues at coordinate 25,092 of DASQDV010000194.1, forward strand.
TGTCGGCGTGCGGCAGGCAGACCCGCCCGCCCATCTCCCGCGCGCCGACGTAGCGCGCGGCAAGCGCGGATTGCGCGAGCGAGCGCGGGATGAGCCACGCGCTCGCGCCGCGCCACACGACGTTGCAGGGCACGCGCCGCTCGCCGCTCGCCGCGCTCCCTCGTGCGAGCGCAGAGAGCATCTCGAACAACCACGCGGCCAGATTCTCCGTGCGCTTCGATTCGACCGCGAGCACGTAAGCCGGATACGACTCGGCAAGGCGCGACACGCGGAAGTCTCCCGATTCGTAGAGCATCTCCGCCACGCCCGCCGCGCCGTGCGACATGGGAAACTCCCAGGGGTAGGCTTGAAAGTGTGCCCAGTCAACGATGGAGGCGGCGGCCTGCTCCATGTTGTGTATGAACGTCCAAGCCCCGTGTGCGCGCGCGAGGCGCGAGAGGTCGAGCACGTCTGCGTGCGTCAGTTCGGCGCGCTTCTCTTCCGGCCAGATGACGAGATGACCGGGCACGATGCTGTTCGGGTTGGCGGCCACGTTGAGCCCGCCCGCGCGCGCGAGTTGCAGGCGGCTCATCAATTCGAGATCGAAGGTCGCCGCCTGATTTTCCGGCAAACTCCCGACGCGCGTTTTGTAATCCTCGCGCGCCTTGCTGTAAAAGACCGTGCCCCAGCCGTACTCGCCGCAAGCGTCTCCGACGGCGTGCAACACCAGCAGGCGCGAATCGTAGCGCACCAGCCCGGACGCGTGCCGCTCCCACCACAAGTCCATCAACGCGTGCGACTGCGCCGCGCCGTCGTCTTGTTGCGCGGCGGTCGCTCGCGTGGTCGTTGACGATGATGTTGAGGCCGTTTCGTTCAAACGTTCACCCGCCCGCGTGAGGACTTTCCGAC
>DASQDV010000195.1:0-1861 GCA_035633995.1 Pyrinomonadaceae bacterium
CCTTCACTCCTTCCCCCTTTCCCTTTCTCCTTCTTGAGAACTTTATGCCGGAAATGGTGCGTTCCATCGTCGCGCGAATGCGCGAGTATTTCGGCAATCGTCGCCGGGCGCGGCGTTACCGCAGCCGCGTGCCCATCCGCGTCTCGCTCTACGATCCCAAACTGAGCCGCGAGCAACTCGAACGCGCGCCCTATCTCGAAGGCACGACCTCCGACATCAGCGCGAGCGGCCTCGCCCTCATCGTCCCCGCCATACGCATCGGCGACCGTTATCTCACCGCGCCCGATCAACTCCTGCGTCTCTTACTGGACTTTCCTTCCGACCTCGTCGAGATACGCGTTGCGCCTGTCCGCTACGAACAACTCGACCGCGCGGACGGCGCGGCCAGCCTCAGCGGCTACCTCATCGGCGTGCGCATCGCCGAAATGAGCGACACCGACCGCGAGCGCTTCGACTCATATTTAAGAGAGTTGGCGACGCAGACTTGATCTGCACGCATCACACCGGCGCGAAATAGTGGCATAATAACAACTCCCGAAACGCGGAGTTTGCAGCCGTGTCACTGGCTGACGCTAACACCGGCGAGGTTCATCTATCGCACCCACCAGGCATTTCACATTGGAGAGGATTGGGAGAATAAGCTATGACGGGTGAAGAAATGGAACGCGCGATTGAGTTTCTCTTACAAGGCCAGGCCAACCACCAAGTGCGACTTGATGAGTTAACGCAACAGCTTGCGGAGACGAACCGATTAGTTCGGCTTAATGCCGAGACTCAAACCCAGTTTATACAGATCGTGACGCAGCACATCGAAGCGCAGGGAGAGGTCAATGCGTCGCTCCGCGATGCTAATGCGTCGCTCCACGATGCTAATGCGTCGCTCCGCGATGCCATTTTTAGCACCAATGGGCGACTTGATCGTTTGGAAGCTCTGGTTGAACGCTACATCGAAGGGCGCGACGGCCAAGGCTGAAATGCGATGTGTGATGCGTCGCGCGCCGCATCAATCAAATTCAGTCAATGAAATGTAGCCAGCCAAACTTCTCCGGCACGTGGAAGTTAGGTTCAGGCGCAAGCGTCGGTTGCCAGGCGATGTAACCGCGCGTCTCTCCCGCGCCGACGCAGCGATACAGGTTAACGCGCCAACGCTCGCCAGCGCGCGGCGCGGCGACGCCGAACGCGTCCCACGGCACGCTCAACGCCACCGTGACGGAATCGGCAGCGATTCGTGCCGCCGCCCTCATCCCCGAATAAAAACCCCAATCTGTCTCGCGCCCCTCCGCCTTCATGCGAACGGCGAGGTCGAGCCATTCGCCCGTCGGCGCAACTTCAAATTCAAAATAACGTCCCACGTCGTCCGCGCGCGGCGCAACGAACAACTCGCACACGTCTCTGTCCCACAGCCCCATCGTTTTCCACTCGCGCTGCGGGTTCGCGCTCACGACGAGCGGTTCGCGCTGCTCGCACACGAAGCGCGCGTGCAACCCCTGTTCATTCCAGAGCAGGCGCGCTTCCGCCTGACGCTCGAACGGCGCGGCCTCGCCCGACCAGTAACGCGCGAGCCGCGCGGGGCGCGTGCGCGCCCACTCCGCATGGCCGAGTTCGGAGACGTTCAGACTCACGCGTGCGCGCCGCGCTTCAACAATGTCGTTGCCAGATTCCATCTCTCCGCCCCGCGTTTTCCGAAGTCTATATTCAAGTCTGCGTGTGCCGCGATGAGAATTGACGTGCGGCGATATTGTTAATCGCTCGACAGGTGAATCTTCGTCGCGGTTTCGCGGAGCGCGGCATCGCCCGGCAGGGCAGTTTCGCCCGTCGCCGCCGCCGCTGCCGCCGTAGATGCGTCGGGCGGCGAACGCCG
>DASQDV010000196.1:0-10014 GCA_035633995.1 Pyrinomonadaceae bacterium
ATCATCGAACGGGCGCGCCGACTCGGCTATGAACGCATGCGGCTCGACACGCTCCCGACGATGCGCGAAGCGATTGCGCTCTACGCTGCGCTCGGATTCGAGTTGATCGAGCCTTACCGCTACAATCCAATCGCCGGCACAGTTTTCATGGAGTTGAATTTGCACGGATGAACCGTCTGACATTGAGAGGATCAAGATTCATGTCCGCACTTCGTCGCATCACGATCTTTTTTCTGCTCGCGTTTCTGGTAGCGGGCGCGTCGCCGTCTCGCCTGCGTCCCGCCGCCGTCAGTCCGATTGTCTCGCGTGCGGCGTCGCGCGATCCGGTTCGCGCGCGGCAGGGGATGGTCGCTTCGACAAACAAGATCGCTTCCGAAGTGGGCGTGGATATTTTGAAGCGGGGCGGCAATGCGGTGGACGCGGCGATTGCCGTGGCCTTCGCGCTCGCGGTGACTTACCCGGCGGCGGGAAATCTGGGCGGCGGCGGCTTCATGTTGATACGCCTGCGCGACGGGCGCACGACCGCGATTGATTACCGCGAGATGGCTCCGCAGGCGGCGACGCGCGACATCTATCTCGACGCGCAGGGGAATTTGATCAAAGGCGAAGGCTCGTCCACCGTCGGCTATCGGGCGGCGGGCGTGCCGGGCACGGTCGCAGGCATGTCGCTCGCGCTCAAAAAGTACGGGTCGGGGCGTCTGACGTGGGCGCAGTTGGCCGAACCGGCGCGGCGTCTGGCGGCAGAGGGTTTCACCGTCAGTCATCAGTTCGCGCGCGGTTTGCGCGGCAGCGAGGAACTGCTGGGGCGCTACAGTGACAGCAAGCGCATCTTTCTGAACAACGGCCGCTACTTCAAGGAAGGCGACACGCTGCGCCAGCCTGAACTCGCGGCCACATTCGCGCGTTTGCAGCGCGGCGGGGCGCGCGAGTTTTACGAGGGCGAGACGGCGCGGCTCATCGCGGAAGATATGAAACGCAACAAGGGCTTGATGACGCTCGCGGACTTGCGCGGCTACGAGGCGAAAGAGCGTGTGCCTTTGCGCACGACATATCGCGGCCATGAAGTCGTCTCGATGCCGCCGCCGTCTTCGGGCGGCGCGGTGCTCATCGAGATGCTGAACATTCTCGAAGGCTACGATCTGCGGAGCATGAACTGGGCTTCGTCGGAAAAATATCATCTCGTGACTGAGGCGATGCGGCGCGCGTTCGCAGACCGCGCCGAGTACATGGGCGATGCGGATTTCGTCAAAGTCCCTATCGCCGGTCTGATCGATAAGAAGTACGCCGAGCGACAGCGCGCGAGCATCAACCTTGAACGCGCTTCGACAAGCACGGAGATACGCGCCGGGCGACCCGCCGGGTACGAGTCGGAAGAGACGACGCACTTCACGGTGGTTGACGCGCAGGGCAACGCCGTCGCGAACACTTACACGCTGACTCTGGGCTATGGCTCAGGAGTCACGGCGCGCGGGACGGGCGTGCTGTTGAATAACGAGATGGACGACTTCGCCGCGAAGCCCGGCACGCCGAACGCCTTCGGTCTCATACAGGGCGAGCGCAACGCCGTCGCGCCGCGCAAGCGCCCGCTCTCCGCGATGACGCCGACCTTCGTTTTGCGTAAAGACGGCACGCTCTGGTTCACCATCGGCACGCCGGGCGGCCCGACGATCATCAACACCGTGCTCCAGGCGATCATCAACATCGTGGATCACGATATGAACATCCAGCAGGCGATTGATTCGCCGCGCATACATCATCAATGGCTGCCCGACGAGATCGTCCACGAGCCTTACGGCCTCTCCGCCGACACACAGCGCGCGCTCTCGGCACGCGGGCATAAACTCGTCACGCGCCCGCGCTACATGGGCGACGCGCATGGCATCATGATCGAGGAGAAGACCGGCATGCGCCTCGGTGCGAGCGATTCGCGGAACGAGGGCGCGGCTGTCGGGTATTGAAAAAGTGACGGGTGGCGGGTGACAGGTGACGAGCCGGAAACTAATTCGAGCCTGAATCGTAAGTTAGTTTCTTCCTTTGCGCGTTTGCGTCTCCTGCGTGAGGTTATTCTTTAGCAAACATAAGGCTCACGCTGGAGACGCAAGGGCAAAGGGAAGAGGCCGGGCAATTGTTGAAGTAAGCTCAGAGTTGAATGAGGTTTGTATTCATGTTTATCAAGCGAGTGAGTTTTAGTTTGCTGGCGATGCTCCTGTTGCTGTCTGTCCTGGGCGGGAGTCTGACGCCGGTTAATTCGCAGAACAGCGTGGCGGGTGCGCCCGCCGCCGCTGCGGCGATCCGCGTCACACCGCCCGCTCCGGTCTTTGACGAACAGGCGCGCGTGGCCGAACTCGCCGCGCGCCGCGCACGTGTAGCGAAAGAGATCGGGAATCAATCGCTGCTCGTGCTCTTTAGCGGCGAGCCGCGCGTCTATACGAACGATGTCGATTACGAATTCCGGCAGGAGAACAATCTTGACGACCTGACCGGACTCCGGCAGCGACGCGCGACACTCGTGCTCGTCCCCGGCCACACGGCGACGCGCGAGATTCTGTTCATCCCGCGCCGCAACCCTGCGGCGGAGACGTGGACGGGACGCATGTACAGTCCCGAAGAGGCGCGCGCCATTTCCGGCATCGGCGAAATCTGGGAGGCGGGAGAGTTTGAGCCGTTCATGCGCGCGCTGCGCATGCGTCGCGGCTACAGGCCGAAGGACGAGGCCGTGTTGCTGTCGAGTTTGCCCGCGCCTGCTGCAACGCCCGCGCCCGCGACGCCGACAGGCACGACTTCCGCCATGCTCGCGCCACAAAACGCGCCGGGCTTCGAGGCTCTGTTCGCGGCGATGGCGCAAAAAACCGGAGCGCTCTATTTGTTGATTCCGGGCGGCGAGGGCGACAGCCGCGAGTTCAGGCAGGAGCAGGCGTTCGCCGCGCGCTGGGCGCAATCTTCGAGCGGGTTGACGGTGCGCGACGCGTGGCCGATCCTGACGGAAATGCGCCTGCGCAAGTCTGCGTCCGAGTTGCAACTCTTGCAGCACGCCATAGACATCACGATTGAGGCTTTAGGACGCGCGATGGCTGTGGCGGGGCGCTCGAAGTGGGAGTATGAAGTCGAAGCGGAAGTCGATTACACGTTCAAACGACGGCACGCGGACAACTGGGGCTACCCGTCCATCGTCGGCTGCGGCCCGAATGCGACGACGCTCCACTACGAAGCGTCGGAAGGGCCGGTCAAATCCGACGATCTGTTGCTGATGGACGTGGGCGCGGAGTACGGTTATTACACGGCGGACGTGACGCGGACGTTCCCGGTGTCCGGTAAGTTCACGGCGGCGCAGGCGGACATCTACAACGCAGTGCTGGCGGCGCAGGAGGCTTCGATGCTCGCCGCGCGCCCCGGCAACACTTTCGCCGAAGTGAACAGGGCTTCCGTCGAAGTGATTAAAGACGCGCTGCTGCGTCTGGGACTCATCACGGATCGCAATTCGTTTCAATACGCGCGCTTCTTTATGCACGGCACGTCGCACTGGCTCGGCATGAACGTGCACGACGTGGGCGCGCTCAACACGAAGTTTGAACCCGGCATGGTCTTCACCATCGAACCCGGCATCTACATACGCCCCGACGCGCTCGACAATCTGCCGAAGACGGAGGAGAGCCGTAAGTTCATAGAGGCGGTGCGCCCGGCCTTCGAGAAGTACAAAGGCATCGGCGTGCGCATCGAAGACGACGTGGTGATCACGGCGGACGGCCACCGCAACATGTCCGCCGCGCTGCCGCGCACGCTCGCCGACGTGGAAAACTTCATGGCGCGCGCCACGCGCGAGTTGCGCGCAAACGATTAGGCCGGAGACGGCTGATCCGCAAAGGCGATTGCGGGCTGCTCCGAGTCAGCCGACGCACGCAGGGAGTTTCGGGGAATAAGAAACTCCCTCGGGCGTCACAAAAAGATTGACCCCGTTAAAGACGTAGGATACCCTTCTCGAAAACAAGGGCGCCTGCGCTAATCTCCTCTGTCATTGTCACTGCCCTTGTCCCGCAAGTTCACCCGACGAGCTTTTTCTAAGCGTCGTGAGCCGCCCGTAATGTTTGCCACAGGAGAAAAAATGATGCCTCGACCAATGAATGCCTGTCTCGCGCTTTTAATGTTTGCGTTATTAGGGACGATTGCTGCCTCAGAGGTTAAGGCCGACCCGCTCATCTTCAAAGACGTGAATGTCTTCTATTACCAGAACGGTCAGTTTACCCGCCACAACCTCTTCTCGAATCAGGGCGCCACATTTGTTGCGGATGAGGCTCGCGTCGTCGTGTCTGTCATAGTGGAAAGGGTGTCAACCCCTTCGAGCGGGCAGACGTTAGTTGTCACAGCGGTCGGCACCGGCGCATCGGGCAGTACGACATTGTCGCAGAGTATTCCGATTGTATTCCATCCGTCATTTCCCAACGGCGTTGGCTATGCCTTCGGGTTTAGTTTTGCGCCCGCATACCAGCCTCTATCGGTTCTCGTCACGGTTGATATCTTGGGCAGCTCTCCCGACTACACAATCCCCGGCGGTGCTAATGCCGGGCAGAGAGTTGACTCTTACACATACTCCTTCAATGTGGTGCAGCCTGTGCCCGAACCGGCTACGGTCACCCTGCTCGGCACGGGTTTAGCGGGGATCGCAACTTGGGTGCGCCGACGCCGCAAATTAAGGAGAGGCGATTGAAAGGTGATTTTAGATGGTTGTGACGAGGCTGTGTCCGGGTCAGATGTTGAAAAACTCTGACCCGGTTTTGTCTTTACGGCGAACCTCTACCGACGGCAGACTCCGACCATCACTCATAGCTTAAGGCGTCAACCGCGTCCTGTCGCGCGGCGCGCAGAGCGGGATAGAGTGCGCCTATGCTGCCGCCGACGACGCCGATGAGGAGCGAGATCAAAACCCAGCGCGGCTCGATCTCCACGCTCAAATTGCTCACGCGCATCAACGCTAAACGCGCCGCGAAGGTCAGGGCGAGCCCGACCGCGACGCCGAGCACGCTCACCAGCAGCGCCTCCTGCTCGATCACCCACGCAATCGTGGCGTTCGACATGCCGAGAGATTTCAAAATTCCGATCTGGCGCGTGCGCTCCGTGACGGTCGTGTACATGGCGAGCAGGATGACGAGCATGCTGATCGCTGCGGAGATGGCAACGACGACGCCTGTGAAGACGTTGAGCGCGGGCACGCCCGACGCATATAGCTCCGGCAGATCGCGTGTGAAGATGATCTGGTCGTCGGGGAACGCCTGGTGAATGCGCTCGGCGACGGCTTCCTGCTCCGCAGGGTTTGTGCAGGCGATGAGGATGCTCGTGCAGCTCTCCGTGCTGCCGACATGTTCCTGCATAGTCGTGAGCGGAATCTTGATGCGCGCGCCGCCGGGCGGTTCGTAAATGCCGACGATGCGAAACGGGCGGTCGTAGAGTTGCAAGGTGTCGCCGAGACGCGCCTTGCGCTGCTCGATCCAGACGGGGTCAACGATAGCCACGTCGCCGCTCGCGGGCAGCCGCTCGCCTTCGATGATGCGCAGCCCGGCGAGTTTCGTGTAGGAGTCGAAATCAATTCCGTCAACGAGGCGCACGCCGAAGCCGCTGTCGCTGCTGGCGGTCGTCTGGCCGAGCGGGACGGCGGCGCGCACGCCCGCGATGCGCCCCACTTCCGCCGCGTGAGAGACGGGCATGGCGAACGGCTGCGAGCCGCTGAGGCCCATCGTGCCGGAGGCGCGCAGCATGATCTCCGCGCCGACCTCGCCCTCGCGCCTGCCGCGCTCGCGCAAAACCCCGTGCGCCAAACCCACCGTGAACACGATGAGCAACACGCCGACGGCAATGCCCGCAATGCTCACCATTGTGCGCGCCGGGCGATGTGCGATGTTTGAGAGAACCAGATTGTCCATGGCTTTTTGTAAACGTGGATGACGATCAATGACGCCGCGCGTTGCGGCCGGGAGCGTGCGTGCGGCGAGCATCCAGAGGCCGATACTCGTCCAGAAGATCATTCCGGCCTTGCGCACGAGCGCGAGCGTGACGCCTGTTGCGGCGGCAAACCCGAGCGTGCGCAGGATAACTTCCGTGCCGCCTTCATAGACGCCGATGGTCGCGGGCACGAAGCCGAACACGAAATTGATCACTTTCGTCAGCGACTCGATGACGTAAGGCGCTTCGAGGCCGGGACGAAAGCCGAGCATCCGCAGCGTCAGGTAAACCTCCGTCACGCTCGATACGTGCGCGGCGAGGTCAAAAGCGACGATGCCGAAGAACGTGCCGCGATGGTGGCGGTAAAAATCGTAGACGTTTGTTTCCAGTTCGCTGACGTGCTCGCGGCGTTTGGCAAACGCGCGCGGGCGGAAGCCCCAGAGGGCGAGGCGTTCGATGAACCACGTCAGGGGCATGACGCGGCGCGAGGCTGCGAAACCGACGGACAGAAGCGTCAGCATGGCGAGCGTGGCGATGAGGAGCAGAGTGTAATGCGCCGCGTCGGGCAGATCGTAAGACGCGAGCATGACGCATGCGCCGCTCAGGATAAAGAGCGCGACCGAGAGGTTGTAGAGCAGGTTGTCAACGACGAGCGCCTGCACGCCCCTGACGAGCGGGACGCGTTTTGTGAGGAGCGCCGCCTTTGTCGCTTCGCCGAGGAGCGGCCCCGTGAAGGTGAGAAACGAGATCGCTTCGCCGCTCACGCGGGTGGTAAATGCCTGCCAGAGATTGAACCGGCGGTGATCGGGCGGCACGGCCAAATACATCGAGACGGCGCGAAAGAAATGGCGCAACCCGCTGATGCTGATCAGTATGAAGAAGCCGAGTCCGATCTGCGTGAGCGCGTCGAAGATCGATTGCACGCCGACGCGTTTAACGACGTAGATGAGCAGCGCGAGACCGCAGGCGAAGGCCACGAGTTGCATCCAGACGATGGACTTGCGCCCTTTGCCCTGCGCCGGTTCGATGTCGAGTTCGCCCGCCGCCTCGCCTGCTCGTGCTTCGGCGGCCCCGATTTTTTCGTCGAGCGAGATCACGGCGAAGCCTCCGCCTTGCTTCCGCCGATTGCCCCGGCGGTGTCGTCGGCGACGGGGCGCGCTGGTCTCCACGCCGGATCGAAAAGCTCGTTGATGATGCGCCCCGGATAAATTCGTTCAATCTCCTCAAATTTCGCGGGCATCATTTGAGCGGGCTGAGAAGTTTGATTTGTCAGGGCTAGAATCGTCGGCACGAAACTCAAGCTATCATAAGGCTCGCGTATCACCAACGCGCGGGGAATGCGCGTCGCTTCGCCGCCTGCGAGCATGAGCAGCGAGTGGGTGGAGACGCGAAAGAACGAGCCGTGATTGCCGCCGGGATTGAAGCCGCGCACGTCGAAGTTCCAATGGTTGTTGGCGAGTATGAGCAGGTCTGTTTCGACGAGCAGGCGCTGGCGGCGGCGGAAGCGGCGGATGAGTTGTTCGTCCGCAGACAGGCCGGGCACGTCCGCCTCGGTGGCCGCAGTCGTATGCCGCCCGAACTGTTCCTGTAACCCGACGAGACCGTTCGAATAAGTCGTCAGGTGCAGCGCGCGCAGCCATTCGACATCGCTGTGCCAGCGGTCGAGCCAGTCTTCGCGCCGTTCGCCCGCAGGCACGTTCAGCTTCGCGTCCTCCCACATCTGGAGAGGGAGGCCTGCGCGCCACCGAAGGCGTTCATAACGGATCGCGCCGTCCTCGCCTTGCCGCAGGCGCGCGACGGGCACGTAGCGCAGAAGCAGTTCGCCGTCGCGTTCGTGGCGCGCGAGTATCAACGCCTGCTGGTCTTCGCCGCGATAGAGCCAGACGGCTTCATCCGCGCGCAAATCTTTTCCGCCCGCGTCGGACAGCGCTTCCGCCGGAATCCTCGCCGCGACGAAATCAACCGGACGATTATCCACGCCTGCCTGCACGTTGTTGCGCACCTTCACATCGCGCAGGAGCGAGAAATAGTTGACGCGCGCGAAACTACGCTCGCGGTCGAGCGAGCCGTCGGGCGCAAGCGCGAGTCCGCCCGGCGCGACGCCGACCGCGTAGTTCTGCAACTCACGGATGGTGTTCTGCTCGCCCATCGCGCCTTTGGCGATGAGATCGGGCGTCGGCAGCCGCGCGGCGTCGAAACTCTCACGCTTGAGCGAGAGCAGGTTGGAGAGCGTGCGGATGTATTCGGTGTACTTGCGCTCGTCGGGCGCCCACGAAGCGGCGCGCGCTTTGATGCGCCGCGCGGCCTGATCGCGCCCTGCATCGGAGTCGGCCTTCGTCCATTTCTTCGGCTGCGCGGCGGCGAGCGCGCGTTCGCGTTCGATGAGACGACGGAGCGCTTCGAGTTCTTCGCGCAGGTTGGTGAGCAACTTTTGCCAGTCAGCCCTGTGTTCTTCGATGATCTGAAAGAAAGCTTGTGTGGCGGCGCGCGCGTGCGCGGGCGAGAGCTTTTTGCCGTTCAGTTCGGAGAGCAAAATGTGCAGGACGTTGAGGTCGCTGTTGCGCAGGTGGATCGAGGCGCGTTCGTTGCCGTCGAAATCCACGAGCGCGGTCGGGTAGGCGGTGCTCTGGCCTTTGAGGTAGTAAGAATCTTCGGTGGTCGTCGTGATGAGAGGCACAAGCGGGTAGATGCCTTTAAGCGCGTAGTCGCTCATCAGGCGCCGCTTCGTGATGACGTGATGGCCGCCGCCCGCGCGGCTCGCCAGCAGCTTGACGAGGTTGAAACCCTGACTGTAGATGCGTTCGTCCGTGTTCGTCCCGTGATCGGAGACGACGACGAGCGCGGTGTCTGCGGCCTGCGGCGTCTGTTGGATAGTCGTCCAGATGCGCCCGACGATGCGGTCGAGTTCCTGCAAAGACGCAAGGTGCGTTTCGCGGTCGCGGTTGTGATGTGCGGCGTGGTCAAACTCGGTCGTGTAGAAATCTAGATAGCGCAGGCGCGGGTCACGGAGTTTCTCCAACACCTCGCGCTCCAGTTGATCCATCACGATGTTGCGCCCCTCGAATTCGACGAGCCATTCGTCGAACAGTTCGCGCGGCGTGCGCGTCAGGAAGCGATTCTTCAAACCGCGTTCGAGCGTCGTCCAGCGCGTGCCGCGCTGGTAAAGTTGAAAGCTGATGTGGCGTTCGTCGTAAGGGTACGAGTCAACGAGGAGCGGGATGCCGAGTTCGTCCAGCAGTTCGGGGCCGGGCATGTCCACGCGCACCTTGCCCGCGGTGCCGAGCCAGAAGGGGATGAAGTTGAGATAATCATAGGAGTGGAGCGTCAGGCGGTCGAACTCGACGTTGCCCTTGATCTGCAAGTGCTGTCCGGTGTCGAGAAGCGACCACGAAGGCCCCGACAAACTCACCCCGCGCACGTAGAAATTCGCAACGCGCGTGCCCCGCTCGTAAAAGACGTGTTCGAACCAGGGGAGCAGACTCTTGCCCGTGCGCGGGTCGCGTTCGACGACGAAGCGATCCAACGTCGCCTGCGATAGCCCGTCAACTTTAACCAAGACCAGACGCCGCGCCTGCGCGTAAGAAGTTTCGCCGACGAGCAAGAGGCACACGTATGCGAGGAACATCAACGAACGATGGGGAAGCGTGCGCGGCGTGCGGCGGGATGCGCTGAGATTGCAGCGCGGCGCGGATGCCGGGGCGTGTGCTCTCTCCGGGCGGCGTGCGCCCTGCGGCTCGCGTTGCGCTGTGGCATTCCGCTTGTTCATTGGCTCGCTCACTGGCCTTCCGCCGCCGAGATGGTGTTGATGAATCTGGCATCCTTGTTGGAGATGCGCTGCGATTCGCGCGCGGCCTGGCGTAGATATTGCGCGCTCAGAGCGCGCCAGCGCGCGTCTTCGGGTGCGTCGCGGTAGATGCGCACGAGTGCGTTCTTCGCCGTTTCGTTGTTGATGCGGTAGAGGCTTGAGAGACAGAGTTTTTGCGTCTCTTCGTCTTTAGTGTGCGCGAAGATGTGGCCAATGGCCGCCGCCGTTTTGCCGTCGGCTCGCTGACCGTGCTCGTTGACGTATGCGAGCGAGCGGCG
>DASQDV010000197.1:0-3873 GCA_035633995.1 Pyrinomonadaceae bacterium
TAAGTTGACGGCGTTGAGCATCAACTCGATGCACATGAACATCGCGATGGCGTTGCGCTTGATGATGACGCCCGCCACGCCGATGGTGAACAACACCGCCGACAGCGCGAGATACCAGGAGAGAGACACACCGGGCATAGACAGTTTCCCTTCGCTTATTCTTCGCGCCTGCGCCGCGCGCCTTCGAGGCCGAGCGCGCGTGCCGCCTCTGCGGTCGTATTCGACTCTACTTCGGTCGCGTCGCCTATCGCCTTCGGGTCGAGCGTGTGTCGAGTGAGCACGGACGAACCGGGGATGGCAAGATCGGTCGGGCGCAGGCCGACGCGCCGCGCGAGCGTCATCGCGCCGACAATCGCCATCAACAAAAGTACGGACGTGATCTCGAACGGCAACAGGTAGTTGGTGAACAGCCCCGTGCCGATTGAACTCGTCAGGCCGACGTTCGAGGGATTGCCGGCGGCGTTCGGGTCGAGCGGTTCGAGGCCGGAGTTGCCCATGAAATAGAGGATGAAACCGGCCTCGCCGAAGAGGACGGCCGCGAGCAGGATGGCGGCGGCGGTCAGGTAACCGAGCCGCACGGGTTTGTGCTCCTCGTCTTCGACGTTCAACAGCATGATGACGAAGACGACGAGCACCATGATCGCGCCCGCGTAGACGATGATCTGGATGGCGGCGAGAAACGGCGCGGCGAGCGTCAGGTACAGACCCGCGAGCGCGATGAAGACGCCGATCAGAGAGATCGCGCTGTAGAGCGGGTTGCGCTGCACGACCATCGCGATGGCCGAACCGACCGCCAGACCCGCCAACAGCACGAAGAGTAAAGTCGTCATAAGCTAATCAGAGAAGGGCGAAAGCCGACCGCGAAGGCGGCTCGCTCGAAATCCGCCTCCCGACACTCAAGCGCGGAAATACATGATCGCGAAAACAACCGTCGCCGTCAGGACGACGTTCAGGATCGCCACCGGCAGCAGAAATTTCCAGCCGAAGTTCATCAACTGGTCGAAGCGGAAACGCGGCAGCGTCCCGCGCAGCCAGATGTAGAGGAACAGAAAGAACAGCACTTTCAAAAGAAACGCGACGAGGCTCAGGAGGCCGAACAGGAACGAGCCGCGCGCGACAATGAGGTCGAGCCAGGGGAAATTCCAGCCGCCGAAAAAGAGCGTGGCCGCCAGCATCGAGACCGTGAACATGTTGACGTACTCGGCCATAAAGAAGAGCGCGAACTTGAGGGCGCTGTATTCCGTGTGGAAGCCCGCGACGAGTTCCGTCTCTGCCTCCGGCAGATCGAACGGCACGCGATTCGTCTCGGCAATCGCGGAGATCAGGTAGACGACGAAGCCGACGAACTGCGGGAAAATATTCCAGCGCGGGATGGGCACGACGCCCGCCAGCCACCAGTAGCCCGATTGATGCTCGACGATCTGGTAGAGATCGAGCGTGCCCGACAACAGCACGACGCCCACCAGCCCCAGTCCCAGCGATAGCTCGTAAGAGATGAGTTGCGCCGCCGCGCGCAGCCCCCCCATCAAACTGTACTTGTTGTTGGAAGACCATCCGGCGAGCGCGATCCCGTAGACGCCGACGGAAGTGATCGCCAGCACATAGAGCAGCCCCACGTCGAACTGCGCGACGACGAGATTGATCGTGCCGATGAAGGGGAGATTCACTTCCGGCCCGAACGGGTACACGATGATCGTCATCAACGCGCCGACGATGGCGATGAACGGCGCGAGAAAATAGACGAACTTCGTCGCCTTGTCGGGCACGATCTCTTCTTTGAAGATGAACTTCAAAAGGTCTGCGAACGGTTGGAGGATGCCACCCGGCCCAACTCGGTTCGGCCCCAGCCGCCCCTGAATCAGCGCGAGTATGCGACGCTCCGCCAGCACCGTGTAGGCCACGATCATCAACACCACCACGAAGGCGATGTTGATGCCGAGCATTTTCAGGCCGACATATGTGATTGTGTTCCAGTCCATAAGTCAAACGATGAAGTAGGAACGATGAACTGAAAGCAGAAGCGGGGGTCTTTACTTCAGCGTTCAGCGTTCAGCGTTTCTTCTAGTCTCCGGCAGCGGCGGCGGAATTAACGGTCGCGCGGCGCAACGTCGGGTCAACGGAAATTTGATAGAGCGGCGACACGAGCACCGTGGGCGGCTTCGGGTTCCCGGCGTCGAGCAGCGCGAACTGCGGCGTCTTGCCCGTCAGCGTGCCCGGCTTGAACAGTTCGTGCCCGACGGGCGGCGTCTCGGTGAACTTTTCGCCCTCATAGTTCAACGCCTCGACCGTCTCGCGTAAAGTCGCGAGCGCGCCCGTCGCGGCGCTGACAGCGTCGCCGTTGGCTGCAATCGCGTGCCTCGCCTGAATCGGCTGCGTCTCGTCTTTCAGAAGCGCGTACTTCATCCCTGCGTAGGCCGCCGTCGTGCGCGCGAGTTCGAGGAAGACTTTTCCGGCAGACCACTGGAAGTCGAAGTTGACGCCCAGAGCGCTTGCGAGCGCATCCGTGATCATCCAGTCCGGCCTCGACTGGTGAACGGGCGGAATTGACTGGCGCACGCGCTGAACCAATCCGTCGTTATTGGTAAACGTCCCGTCCGTCTCTGCGTAGGATGCGGCGGGGAAGACCACGTCGGCGTGCTTCGTCGTCTCCGTCTCGAACATCTCCTGCACGATGAGGAAGTCCAACTTTGAGAGCGCGTCCTCGCGCCCCGCGAGATGCTCCGGCAGGAAACTGCCCGCGACGTAGAGCGCGCGAAGCGTCGTGCCCGCCGCGTCGAGCATCCCTGTTGCGTCGAGCGCGCCCCCCATCATGCCGAGGTCGTGTATGCCGATGGTGTTGTTGTAGAGCGGGAGCGGGTGAAACAGGAAGCGCCGCCCCGCCTGCTCGCCGTAATTCGAAGGGATGTTTGCCAGCGACGTCTGCGCCGTCGCGCTCAACTCGCCGAACACGACGACGACATCGCCCGTCGTCTCCTCGATGATGCGCCGCGCGTCCTCAAACTCCTGTGTCCCGACGCCCGACTTGTGCGCCGCCGTCGCATATTCGCTGCCCGCGAAGGCGAGCACGGCGGCGTCTTCCGCGCCGGGGTTGATGTGTATGAACTGCGTCGCCTGTTGCTTCAAACGAATCGGCACGCTGTTGACGACGACGAGTTTTGCGCCGCCGTTTCGGACGGCCTGCCTGATCTGGCGTCCCGTGAGGGGCTGCAACTCTTCCGGCTCGCCGCCGATGAGGATGATGGTTTTAGCGTGGCGGATGTCGCGGTGCGTCGCAAGCGGCGCGCTTAAGTTTGCGAAGAATGGCGCGAGCGAGAAGGCGTCGGTCGCCGTGTAATTCTCGGTGCCCACGACTTCGCGCGCAAACTTCAGGAGCGCGTAGTTCGCCTCGTTCGTGATGCGCGGGCTGCCGACGACGCCGATAGCCCCGCCGCCATGTGCCGCTTTCACTTCTTGCAGTTTCGCCGCCGTGTGCCGGATGGCTTCGTCCCACGTTGCCGGGATCAGCTTGCCGCCCTTCTTGTAGCGTATGAGCGGCGTCTTGATGCGCTCCTCGTGGTTGATGAACGGGTGCGCGAAACGCCCCTTGATGCAGAGAAACTCGCCGTTGATGCCGTTGACGTAACGGTCGCGCGCAACCGAGCGCATCACCTCGCCCGCACGCGAGCCGAGAGACATCTGGCAGCCGTCGGAGCAGAAGTTGCAGGTCGTGATCGTCTGCGAGAGTTCCCAGGGGCGCGCCTGATGCCTGTAGGTGGCGTCCAAGAGCGTGCCCGTCGGGCAGACCTCGATGCAGTTGCCGCACTGCGAGCAGTTGAGCCAGCCGTCGAACGTGCCGATGACGGTGTTCGCGCCGCGCCCGCCCGCTTCAATCGC
>DASQDV010000198.1:0-1718 GCA_035633995.1 Pyrinomonadaceae bacterium
ACGAGCGCGAGATCGCAAAGCGGTGCGACCCGCCCACCGTCGCGACCGAGCAGGCCGATCACTTTCAACTCGCGCGCGCGCGCACGCTCGACCGCCGCGACGATGTTCGCGGACGTGCCCGAAGTCGTGATCGCAATGAGCACGTCGCCCTGCGCGCCGAAGGCTTCGACCTGACGCGCGAAAATGTTCTCGAAGCCCGTGTCGTTGGCGATGGAGGTGAGGACGCCGCCGTCGGTCGAGAGCGCGAGCGCGGGCAGCGCGCGCCGAGTGGTACGCGAAAACTGGTTCACAAACTCGCCCGCGATGTGCTGCGCGTCGGTCGAAGACCCGCCGTTGCCGCAGAGCAAAACTTTGCCGCCCGCGCGAAAAGCGGCGGCGATGATTTCGGCGGCGCGCACCACGTCGGCGGCGTGCTCTGCAAAGTAGCGCCGCTTGACTTCGATGCTCCCGGCGACGATTGTGGAGATGTGTTCGATCATATTCGGGGTCGTAAACGCGAAAATGCACCGGACGCGTGGACAGGAAAAGGTATCCTACCGGCGCGTCCGGTGCAAACGCCCGCTGGTGGCCGCCCGCGCGCCCTCGAAGCGCGCATGCGTGCCCGCTCGTGCGCCGCGCGGTTTTACTGCGTGGTTTCCGAGAGTATGGACTTGTACTTCGTGTTGGTCTTCCGGTCGGTCATCTCGATATAAACATAACTCGGCGGGATGACATCGGCTTCCAGCGCAAACCACAGCTTGCCGAGGTCGTTCGGGCTGCCCAGCGCGCAGAAGCCGTTGAGCCGTTTTCCGCCCTGATCGTAGATTTCCACCCAGGTGCGCGACGCCTTCGTGTTCTGCCCGCAGGGCGGCAGTTCCGGCGCGGCGAGGAATAGCTCCGCCGGGTACGCGGCGGAGTTCTCCACGAGATACCTGTAACGTATCCACTGCTTGCCGCCGGTTTCAAAGAATTCCGGCCCCATGTACACGGGGACGGGATTCGGCAACGTGCGCGGCGTCACAGGCCCTTGCGCCGTCGCAACACCGGCGGATGCGAACGCCAGCAAACACAGGTTCGCTAAAAACACCATGCCCCTTATTCCGACGTTTGATCTCATGCTCGTTTCCTTTCCTCCGAGAATTGACGAGACGCGTCTGGTTTAACCGCTTGTTCGGATGAAGCCTGAGAGCGAATGAGACGAACCGGCGAAAAATTTTGAGCGGACGCGGGGCGGCTCGTCGCGCGGTCAACTCGCCGCCCCGTTCTGCGAACTTCACTTCTTGAGGAAGAATTCTCTGACTATGTTTAAGGCCGCGCCGGACAGGAACGAGGAACCGAAGCGGCGGAAAGTGGGGCCAACGCCAATGCGGTCGTGGCCGGGCGTGTTCTGCTCCCAGAGGTTCGAGAGCGCGCTGGCGGAAAGTTGTCCGGCGAAGCGGGAATAGTTGGGCTGAAGTTTGCCGTTGTCGCCGCGCGCTACGAAGACGCGGCTGGCGGCGTGGAGGGCGCGTGCGGCGAAGCCCTTGCCCGGGTCGGCGTGTTCGTAGGTCGCGTCTTGTTTGCACATCGAAGCATAGACGCCGTTCGACAGGATGACGGCGGTGCTGCGCCTGCCGAAGTGTATGGCGAAGCGCGAGAGGCCGTCGGCTATGCGGTCGTCCGTCTCCTTGTGCGGCAGGTCGTCTTCGCCCACCTCCGTGATGACCGCGCTCAGGAACGGCACGGCATACGCCTCCGGA
>DASQDV010000199.1:0-7675 GCA_035633995.1 Pyrinomonadaceae bacterium
GGAGACCGGCTTAGACCGGACGGTGCTCGGCTTCACCCTCGGCGCGACCGCCGTGACGGGCCTGCTCTTCGGACTCGCGCCCGCGCTCCAGGCCTCGAAGCCCGATCTCAACGAGACGCTCAAAGACGGCGGGCGCACTTCGGCAGGCACGGGGCGCGGACGCGTGCGCGCTCTGCTCGTCGTCTCCGAGATCGCGCTGTCGCTCGTGCTTCTGGTCGGCGCAGGGTTGTTGATCAAGAGCTTCATGCGCTTGCAGTCGGTTGATCCCGGATTCGACCCGGAAAATGTTTTGACGATGACCGTCTTCTTGAACGGCACGAAATACCCGCAGGACGAACAGCATCCGGTCTTCTTCGATCAGGTGGTGGAACGCGCGCGGAGCCTCCCGCAGGTCGAACACGTCGGACTCGTCAGCAACCTGCCCGTCAGCGGCAATTGGGATCGCCTGCCCATCTACCCGGAAGGCCAACTGATCGCGGAAGGCGAGGCGCAGGACACCGAGCAATACATGGTCAACGCAGGCTACTTCGGGGCTTTGCGCATCCCCTTGCGCGAGGGGCGCATCTTCGGCGCAGACGACAGAGCAGGCGCGACGCCCGCCGTCGTCATCAACGAGACGGCTGCGCGCCGCTACTGGCCGAACGAGTCTCCCGTCGGCAAGCGCATCAAGATCGGCGACCCGGCGAACCCCTGGTTGAACGTCGTCGGCGTGGTCGGCGACGTGCGCCACTACGGGTTGGACAAACCGGCCAACATGCAGGTTTACCTGCCGCACCAGCAGAAGCCTTCACAGCAGATGACGATTGTTGTGCGCTCGTCAGGACAGGCGGAAAGCCACGCGGCGGCGGTGCGCAGCCAGTTGTGGGCGGTGGACAAGGATCAGCCCGTCTATGACATCAAGTTGATGGGCGAGTACGTGGCCGAGTCCGTCGCGCAGAGACGTTTCAGCATGTGGCTCGTCGCCGTCTTTGCAAGCGTCGCGCTCATGCTCGCCATTGTCGGCATCTACGGCGTGATGTCCTACACGGTTGCGCAGCGCACGCGCGAGATCGGAGTGCGCATGGCGCTCGGCGCGCAAGCTTCGGACATACTCAAGCTCGTGGTCGGGCAGGGCATGGCGCTCACGTTCGCGGGAGTTGCGACGGGGATCGTGCTGGCCTTCGCCGTGACGCGCGTGATGTCGAGTTTATTGTTCGGCGTGAGTGCGGCAGACCCTCTGATCTTCGCGGGCGTCGCCGTGCTGTTGACGTTTGTGGCGCTCGTCGCCTGCTATCTCCCCGCGCGCCGCGCGACGAAGGTAGACCCGATGGTCGCGCTCAGATACGAATGAAAAGCTGTCCGTTGTCAGTCGTCCGTTGTCCGTTGCATGTGGCTTTCCAAAAGAGTTGCTAAAGATGAAATTGATCAATTGACGGCAGACAAAAACAACGGACAACTGACGACGGACGACTGACAATTAAAGAGGTTGTGATGGGAACACTGTTACAGGATTTGCGCTACGGCTTTCGGATGCTCTGGAAGAGTCCGGGCTTTACGGTCGTGGCGCTCTTGGCGCTCGCGCTCGGCATCGGGGCGAACACGGCGATATTTAGCGTCGTCAATACGGTGCTGCTGCGCCCGCTGCCGTTCGAGAGGCCGGAGCAACTCGTGCTCGTCTGGGAGACGAACCCGCTCGGCAGAGAACTCGTCGGCGCAGATCACCTGCCCGGCGCGACCGCCAACTTCGTTGACTGGCAACGCAGCAGCGACCTCTTTGAGGGCATGGCCGCGCTCGATTCCTGGAACGTGGTGTTGACCGGAACCGACGAGCCGCAGAGACTCACGGGCGTCAAGGCGTCGGCCAACCTCTTCTCGCTGTTGCGCACGCAGCCTCTGGCGGGTCGCACCTTCCTGCCCGAAGAAGATCGACCGGGCAACAATCGCGTGGTCATCATCAGTCACGGCCTCTGGCAGCGGCGCTTCGGCTCAGACCCTTCGATCTTGAACAAACCGCTGACGCTCGACGGCGAAAGTTATACGGTCGTCGGCATCATGCCGGAGGGCGTCGCCTTCCCGCAGGGCATGGGCTTTCCGGCGTTCTTCGATTTCAGCGCGAAGACCGACCTCTGGACGCCGCTCGCGCTCACCGACAAACAGACGCAGAATCGCAGCAGTCATCACATCGCGGTCGTCGGGCGTCTCAAAGAGGGCGTCCGTGTCGAGCAGGCTCAGGCACAGGTCGGCAACATCGCGCGTCAGCTCGAACAGCACTACCCGGAAGATAATAAAAACTGGGGCGCGGCGGTGATTCCGCTGCACGAACAGGTGGTCGGCAAGAGCCGCATCGCGATCCTGATCCTGCTCGGCGCGGTCGGGTTCGTGCTGTTGATCGCGTGCGCGAACGTCGCCAATTTGATGCTGGCGCGCGCGACGGCGCGGCACAAAGAGATCGCTATTCGCATCGCGCTCGGCGCGAGCCGCTGGCGCATCGTGCGGCAACTGCTGACCGAGAGCCTGCTGCTCGCACTGTGCGGCGGCATCCTCGGCGCGTGGCTGGCGTTGTGGGGCGTGGACTTGCTCGTCGCGCTCAGCCCCGGCAATCTCCCGCGCCCCGCCGAGATCGGGATCGACAAACGCGTGCTCGGCTACACGCTCGTCGTCTCGCTTTTGACGGGCATAATCTTCGGGATGATCCCCGCGCTGCAAAGCTCGCGTCCCGATTTCAACGAAGCTTTGAAGGACGGCGGGCGGAGCGGCAGCGGCAACCCGCGCAGGCAGCGTGCGCGCAGTTTGCTCGTCGTTTCGGAAGTCGCGCTCGCGCTCGTCCTCTTGATCAGCGCGGGGCTGCTCATCAAGAGTTTCCTGCGTTTGCAAAACGTCAATCCCGGCTTCTCGCCCGACAACGTTCTGACCGTCGAGATCGGTCTGCCCCAGCAGAAGTATGCGGACGATAAGCAGATCGCAGATTTTTACCGGCAGTTGATCGAGCGCGTGCGGAGCCTGCCCGGTGCGGAGGCGGTCGGGGCAATTTCGCACCTGCCTTTGAGCGGCTCGGAAGAAATTGACGGCTTTTCCATTGAGGGTCGCCCCGAGACGGAAGACTCTGAGATGCAGGCGGCGGACTTCCGCGTCACGACGCCCGACTATTTCCGCGCGATGCAAATTCCGCTCGTGCGTGGCCGCTACTTCGACGAACGCGACCGGGCTGATGCGCCCGGCGTCATGATTATTGACGAGGCTTTCGCCACACGCTTCTTCCCCGGCGAAGACCCGCTCGGCAAACGCATAGACGAAGACGGCTCGCGCAAACGCCATTCGTTCTTCACGGTCGTCGGCGTCGTCGGCAGCGTCAAGCATTCGGGCTTGAACTCGGAGACGCGCCCGATGATGTACGTCCCCAACGAACAGAGCGCGTGGTCGTCGCTGACGCTGACAGTGCGTGCGGCGGGCGACCCGATGAATCTGGCGGCGGCGGTCAGGAGCGAAGTGCTGGCGGTGGATAAGGATCAGCCGGTGACGAAAATCTCGACGATGGCCGAGACGTTCGCGCGTGCGGTCGCGCCGCAGCGTTTCAACATGCTGCTGTTGGGCGTCTTCGCCGCCGTCGCCATGATTCTCGCCGTCGTCGGCATCTACGGCGTCATCGCGTATTCGGTTTCGCAGCGGGCGCGCGAGATGGGCATACGCATCGCGCTCGGCGCAACGCGCCGCGACATTCTGAGATTGGTCGTCGGGCAGGCGATGCTGATGGCGCTCGTCGGCGTCGGCGTCGGGCTGGCCGGGGCGCTCGTGCTAACGCGCCTGATGTCGAGCCTGCTCTACCAGGTGAGCGCGACCGACCCCGTGATCTTCTTTGCCATTTCGCTCCTGCTCGCGGCGGTCGCGCTCTTAGCCAGCTATGTCCCCGCGCGCCGCGCGACAAAAGTTGATCCGATGATCGCGCTCAGATACGAATGAAAAGCTGTCAGTCGTCCGTCGTCAGTTGCATGTGCTCACCGCGCAAGTTGCTAAAGATGAAATTGATCAACTGACGATAGACAAAGAACAACTGACTACGGACAACGGATAAATGACAACCGGAGGTTGTGATGGAAACGCTGTTACATGATTTGCGATACGGCTTTCGGATGCTCTGGAAGAGTCCGAGTTTCACCCTCATCGCCGTCTTCACGCTCGCGCTCGGCATCGGCGCGAACACGGCGATCTTCAGTCTGGTGAGCGCGGTTCTGGTCAAGCCTCTGAACTATCACGAACCGGAGCGGCTGGTGATGGTCTGGGAGAGCGATGGCACCACCGGCGCAAGCGGCGACACGGTCGCGACCGGCAATTACGCCGACTGGAAAACGCAGAATCAGGTCTTCGAGGATATGGCCGCGATAGAGTGGCGTAACTTCAACCTCACGGGCGACGGCGAACCGGAAAGGCTGATGGCGTTCGGGGTGTCCGCGAATTTCCTCTCGCTGCTCGGCGCAAGTCCCGCGCTGGGGCGTAATTTTTTGGCCGAAGAGGATAAGCCCGGCGCGAACAAAGTGGTCATCCTCAGTCACGGACTCTGGCAGGGCAAGTTCGGCGGCGATGCAGGCATCCTCAATCGAGAAATCCTGCTTAACGGCGAGAAGTACGCGGTCGTCGGCGTGATGCCGCAAAACTTCGAGTTTCAGTTGACGGATGTGAAACTCTTGACGCCCATTGCGTTCACCGCCGAACAACTCGCCGACCGCGATTTGCACAATCTCAACGTCGTCGCGCGACTGAAACCGGGCGTCACGGCAGCACAGGCCGACGCCGACCTTAAGGCGATTACGCACCGCATCGCCGCCGCTTACCCGGAGCAGGCCGAAGGCTTGAGCGCGGATGTCGTGCCGCTCCACGAACAACTGACGGGAGGCATACGCCGCCCGCTGTTGATGCTCTTAGTCGCGGTCGGGTTCGTGCTGTTGATCGCGTGCGCGAACATCGCGGGCGTGCTGCTCGCACGCGCGGCGGCGAGGCAGCGCGAGATCGCGGTGCGCGCCGCGCTCGGTGCAAGTCGTTGGCGCATCGTGCGGCAACTGCTGACCGAGAGCCTGTTGCTCGGCCTGCTCGGCGGCGGTCTGGGCGTGCTCATCGCGATGTGGACTCTGGCTTTCCTGCAACAACTCGTCCCCGTAGGGATGCGCGAGATGCGCTCGCTCACGCTCGACTTGCCGGTGCTCGGCTTCACGCTCGGTATATCGCTCGTAGCCGGACTGATCTTCGGGCTGGCGCCTGCGATTCCGGCTTCCAACACCGACCTCAACGATGCTCTGAAACGCGGCAGCGCGCGCACAGGTCTCGGCGCGGGTCAGCGCTGGTTGCGTAACACGTTCGTCGTGGCGGAGATCGCTTTGTCGCTCGTGCTGCTGGTTGGCGCGGGGCTTTTGATCCAGACACTCTCGAAGCTGCGCGGGCAATATGCGGGGTTGCGACCCGATAACGTGTTGACGATGCGGACGCAGCTATCGGGTGCAAACTACCGTGAACATCAACCGAAGGTGGCTTTCTACGATGCGGTGCTCGCGCGTGTGAAGACCTTGCCCGGCGTCGAGGCGGCGGGCTATACGACCGCCGTGCCGCTCGCCGGAATGACCTCAATCGGCCTCTCGCTCGAAGGCCGACAGGCTGAGCCGAACACGAGCTGGAACGCGGTTTTTCGGCAGATCAGTCCAGACTATTTTCAAGCGATGGGACTCGCCGTGCGGCAAGGCCGTCCATTCAACGAGCGCGACGACGAACGCGCCACGCCCGTCGCGGTCGTCAACGAAACGATGGCGCGGCAGTTTTGGCCGGGTGAAGACGCGATGGGTAAGCGTTTCAAGGCCGGCCCGGCCGAGGGGCCGAATCCGTGGCTCACGGTTGTCGGCGTGGTCGCAGACGTGCGGCAGATGGGAGTTGATGCGCCCGTCAAAGCCGAGATGTACGTGCCTTACTGGCAGGCCGCGCCTTACACGCTTTTCGTTCCGCGCGACCTCGCCATCCGCACGGCGGCGGCTGTCACACCCACGAGCCTCGTGCCCGCCGTGCGTCAGGCCATACGCGAGGTCGATCCGAATCAACCTGTCGCCAACGTCCGCACGATGGACGAAGTGTTAGGCCGTGTGACGGCGCAGCGCAGTCTGGGAATGCAACTGCTGACCGCCTTCGCCGCGCTGGGGCTGCTTCTGGCCGCGCTCGGCATCTATGGCGTGTTGTCCTACTTCGTCGTGCAGCACACGCCGGAGATCGGCGTGCGCATGGCGCTCGGCGCGCCGCGCGGCGACGTGTTGAAACTCGTCATCGGCAAGGGGATGAAATTGGCGCTCGCGGGCGTGGCCGCAGGCGTTGTGGGCGCGCTCCTGTTGACGCGCCTGATGCGGAGCCTGCTGTTCGGCGTCAGCGCGATTGACCCGCTGACGTTTGCGGGCGTGGCCGCGCTGCTCACGCTGGTCGCGTTTCTCGCATGCTACATCCCCGCGCGCCGTGCGACGAAAGTTGATCCGATGGTCGCGCTTCGTTACGAATGAAAGAGGAGAGAGGTTTTAAGCAATGAGTAAGAAAATAGTTACCGGTTTGCTGTTGATGTCCTGCTTCTGCTTCGCGCTTCCGGCGCTCGCGCAGGAGGAGCAGGGGGAGAAGAAGAAACGTTCGAGTGTGAAGAAGTCGGATCATGATCACATCCAGATCAACGGGCGCACCCTGCGGTGGGAGCACAGCAGTACGGACGACGGGACGAAAATCACGCTCGCCCTCAAGAACGCGCAGTTCAACGACGACTACACGGACGTGGAACGCATCGCCGACGACGGCTATTTCCGTGTCTCGGAGGAGCGCGGCGGCACGGTGCAGCGTTTAGAGATCACGCCGGAAGCGGATGGGCAACTCAAACGCGTGTACAGCGTGCGCGGCGAAACGCGCCCGTTCGACAGCGCCGCGCGGCAGTGGCTCGCGCGCCTGCTCTCGGAATCGGTCGCGGGCAGCGGCTTCGACGCCGAGGCGCGCGTCGTGAAAGTTCTCAAGCGCGGCGGCACGAGCGCCGTGCTCGCGGAGATCGCGCGACTCAAGACGGACTACGCGCGGCGCGTCTATTCGAACGTGCTGCTTGAACAGGGAAACCTGAGCGCCGAGCAGTTGGCGAAGTTGCTCACGCAGAGCGCGCGCACGATCTCGTCGGATTACGAGAAGGCCACGCTGCTCATACAGGTTTTGAAGAACAACTTGCGAGACGCGAACGTGCGCGCGGCCTTCTTCGAAACGGTCGGCACGATCTCTTCGGACTACGAGCGCGGGCGCGTGCTGGCCGTGCTGTTCAAGCGAAGCGATTTGACGGCGGAGACCGTGCTCGCCGCGCTCAGGTCAATGCGCGGGATGAGTTCGGATTTCGAGAAGGCGAACGTCCTGATCCGCGCGTCGAAGACGGAGGCGGCGAACGAAACGGTGCGCGCCTCGATCATCGAAGCGGCGCACGCGCTTGGCTCCGACCACGAACGCGGGCGCGTTCTCACCGCCGTCACGAAAAAACAGTAACCGTCCGAGGCGAGTGTTTCGGCAGTTCGGATCGCAGGAGGCAAAGCGCATGAGTACGTACCTCAACGATGTCCGCTACGGTTTGCGGATGCTCTTCAAAAGTCCGGGCTTCACTTTGATCGCGGTCTTTGCGCTCGCGCTCGGCATCGGCGCGAACTCTGCGATCTTCAGCGTG
>DASQDV010000200.1:0-5380 GCA_035633995.1 Pyrinomonadaceae bacterium
TGCGATTGGGCAGTTGCCGCCGGGATACCGGACGGTGTTTCTGCTGCATGATGTGGAGGGGCACGAGCACGAAGAGATCGCGCGGATGCTGGGCTGTTCGGTGGGGACGAGTAAATCGCAGTTGCACAAGGCGCGGATGAAGCTCAGAATGCTCCTCAGGCAACAAAAAACGGCTTCGTAGCTTCCAACAACGTCGCTTTCGCCGCAAGGCCAACCGCAGACGGCGCGCGAAGCGACAGGTGAGAGACGGGGAACACGGCCGCTCCCGGCGGCCAGAGTGTTCGAGATTTGAAAAGGTACGCCGCGACTCTCCTTTTGCGGCTGTCAAACGGGGCAAACCCGAAAGCCACACAGTCGCACGCGGCGGGCGTGAGAGGTTATAGTAATGGAATGCGAGAAGTGTAGTGAACTTTTAGGCGACTTCCTCGACGGCACACTTGCCGGAGATGATCACGCGCTGCTCGGCGCGCATCTGGATGAGTGTCTCGGCTGCGCGTGCGTGCGCGACGAGATTCGTTCAATCGTGAGTACGGCGGCGGAGAGCCGCGAGCACTTCGTCGCCCCGCCGAACGAACGCGCCCTGTGGTTGCGCGTGCGCAACACTATCGAGGCCGAACTCGGCGCGCAACAGCGCGCGGCTGCTGCCGCTGCCAGTTCGTCAGCCGCCGCGAACGAGCAAGAGAACTTTTTAACCCGGCTGATGAATAAGCGCTGGGCTTTGTCGCTGCCGCAACTGACGGCGGCCGTCGCGGCCATCGTCGTCGGCGTCGCGGTCGTCACCACCGTCGGCATGCAGCGTCTCGGCGCCAACAACGGCGGCGACGGCATCAAGGGCAACATCGCGACGGAGCGAGGCGGCACGCGCAAGTTGAACTCGGATCAGGTGGTCGCCATCGAGTATCTGATGAAGCGCGTCGAGGAGCGCAAGGGGCGCTGGAATCCGCGCATGCGCGAAGCCTTCGACCGCAACCTCGGCATCATAGACGCGGCGGTCAGCGATTCACTCAAGGAACTCGACGCCAGCCCGCACGACGAAATTTCCGAAGAAGCCCTGAACGCGGCGCTGCGCGACAAGATGGAACTGCTCCGCGAGTTCTCCGAACTGTGAATTTGACACAGGAGCGTGCGCCGGTCTCCCCCCCGCGCGTGGCGTGCGCAGTAGTTCGACCACCCGACCAGCGAGAGATTTAGAGATTGATGAAGAAGACGCAGTTGACTCCTCATACGCCCGCCGTGTGCGACCCCGTTCGAGCGCGGCGGTCGGCGCGGACGCACCTGTACGCCGTCTGCGCCGCGCTGTCCCTGCTGTTCGCCCTCTTGCCTTCCGCCGCCGTAGTTTTCGCGCAACATAAATTCTCTAAGACTTACCCCGCGCGCCATAACATACGTCTCCAACTCAACAACCGTTCGGGCACGATTGAAGTCGCCGGCTGGAATCGCAACGAGATCAAAATCACGGCCGACATGGAAGCGCCCGCCGCGCGCTTTACGCCCATCCTCAGAGACGACGGCCTCTTCATTGACGTGATGAACGACACGCGCGGGCGCGAGGACGTGGGCGATGTCAACTTTCGGATTCAAGTGCCCTACGGCTCGACCGTTGATCTCGAAACCAAGCGCGGTAACATCACGGTGCACAACATACAGGGCGCGATGGTGCGCGCCGTCGTCACCACCGAAGGCGACATCGACCTGACGGGCATCCGCGCCAACCGCGTGATTGCCTCCAACATCATGGGTAACATCCTCTTCGACGCAGACCTCATGCGCGGCGGCATGTATGAACTCAAGTCTACGCAGGGCGACATCAACCTGCGCATCAACGCCGGTTCGGGCTTCAACCTGATGGCGACCGCGCCGCGCACGCGCAACATCAACCTCGGCGACTTCGCCGGCAAAGGCAGTTGGGATTTTCAGAGCAACAACCGGCGCATCGTCGGCAAAGTCGGCGACGGCAGCGCGACGCTGAACACGACGAACCTGCGCGGCTCGATTGTTTTCGTCTCGCGCTGAGGCGGCGAACTCCCTCACCGCGCGCGAAACTTCCCGACGACGCACGCCGCCCGATGAACGCGCCTGTCCGTCCTGCTCTTCGAGGCACACGCTTCTTTTGCATTTCAACTCAAAAACATTTTTCGCCCGCGTCTCAACGCCACCTCGCAGCGCGCACATCGCAACGCGCGCTTTTCTCTTTATCGTCCTTTTGAGTTTCGTTTCCTGCGCGGGCGCGAACGCGCAATCGCAACGCAGCAGGGGAGCGACCGCCAGCCCTTCGCCCACTCCGACGCCCGCGCCTTTGCTTACGCGCAGTTCCACGCGCCACGAAGTTCGCCGCTTCGGCTACGGCGGCACGCTCACGATCTACGGCGCGCCCGAAGGCTCGATCACGGTCGAAGCATGGCCGCGCAACGAAGTTGACATCACCGCCGAGATCGAACTCAAAGGCGCGACGGAAGAAGAACTCGCCGCGCTCGCTTCAGTCAACAACTTCGTGCTCGACGCCGACGGCTCGCACCTCCGCCTCATCACCACCGGCATGCACGACCGCAATTTTATGAAACGCGCGGCCAAAGACTTTCCCAAAAAGCTGCTCACGCTTCCCTGGAAGATCGACTACCGCGTGCGCGTCCCCGCGCAACTCGATCTGGAAATCTACGCCGGGCGCGGCGCGCTCAACCTCAGCCATATCGACGGGGCGATCAGCCTCAACGCCGGAGAAAGCCAGGCAGCGTTCACGCTCGGCGGCGGCGACCTCGTCGCCACCGTTGCAGCCGGACAGGTGCGCCTGCGCGTCTCCGCACAAAGCTGGCGCGGTCGCGGCGCATCGCTGCGCCTCGGACGCGGCGACCTCACCGTCGAACTGCCCGCGAATTTCAACGCGGACATTGACGCGACGGTGCTGCGCGCCGGTCGCGTCGAAAACACTCATCCCGCCGTCGTTTCGCGCGAACGCACCCCCGCGCCCGAAAAACAACTGCGCGCACGCGCCGGAGCCGGAGGCGCGACTCTCGCCTTCGAACTCGGCGACGGCGTCATACGCATCACACAAGCGACAATTGACAGGTGACGAACGACTGCCTGCCGTCGTTCGAGACGGCACGCGTCCCGGCGTCGGTGCGCCGCTCCCTCTATCCGGGTCACTAATAAGTCCGCAAAAACTTGATCCGGCGGCGCGTTTTGTGGCATCTAATGCGTAGAAACCGAGCCAACCCCCCGGCAAGTTGCAGACACTCCCCGTCCGCGACTACATAACAACTTTTCACAAGAGACAGAGACAATCGAGAGGTAGTACGCAAATGAAGTCAACGCGCCGGTTTGTCGTTACGCTTTTTCTCGCCCTCGCCTTCATGTCCGCACGCGCGGCGGCGCAGGGTGTGCCGCCCGTGACCCTTGAGCCGGTGCTGTCAAACCTCTCAAGCCCGGTGCTCGTGACCAACGCGCGCGACGGCAGCAACCGCCTGTTTGTCGTCGAACAGCCGGGGCGCATACAGGTGCTTCAACCGGGCGCGTCCTCGCCGTCGGTGTTCTTAGACATTACGGCGAAGGTGGTTGCGGGGGGCGAGCGCGGGTTGCTGGGGCTGGCCTTCCACCCGCAGTTCCAAGCCAATCGCAGGCTGTTCGTGAACTACACGAGACAGCCTGACGGCGCGACGGTCATCGCAGAGTATCGCGCGTCCGCGACGAACCCGAATGTGGCCGAGAGCAGTGAGACCGTCCTTCTGGTCATCCCGCAGCCGTTCACGAATCATAACGGCGGCATGATCGCGTTCGGGGCTGATGGTTTCCTCTACATCGGGATGGGCGACGGCGGCTCGGCCAACGACCCGCAGAACCGCGCGCAGAACGTTGAAGACCTGCTGGGGAAGATGCTGCGCATCAACGTCGATCAAGCGAACGGCTCCGTGCCTTATTCCTCGCCATCCGACAACCCTTACTTCGGGGCGACGCCGGGGCGCGACGAGATTTACGCCGTCGGCCTGCGTAACCCTTTCCGCTTCTCCTTCGACCGCGCGAGCGGCCAGCTTTACGCGGGCGACGTGGGGCAGGGGGTGCGCGAGGAGATCGACATCATCACGCGCGGCGGCAATTACGGCTGGCGAGTTTTCGAGGGCACGCGCTGCACGAATCTCGGCCCCGCGCAGTGCGTCGCCGCTAACTTTCAAGCGCCCGTCGCCGAGTATGAACACACGGGAGGACGTTGTTCGGTGACGGGCGGGTACGTCTATCGCGGCACGCGCGGGACGCTGCCCACAGGCGCTTACATCTACGGCGACTTCTGCTCGGGCGAGATGTTTTTGCTGCAAGGGGCGGCGCAGTCGTTTCTTCAGGACACGAACCTCAGCATCTCTTCGTTCGGCGAGGACGAGAGGGGTGAACTCTACGTGGTCAGTTTAGGCGGAACCGTGCATCGTCTCGTCAACTCCTGTTCCTACTCGATCAGCCCCGCGAGCGGCGGCGCTGCGCCGGGCGGCGGCACGATCACGGTGAACGTGACGACGCAGGGCGGGTGCGGCTGGGCGGCGGTGAGCAACAGCGGCTTTATCAACGTCGCTTCCGGCGCGAGCGGCACGGGCAGCGGGACGGTCACGCTCTCCGTCTCGGCGAACGGATCGGGCGTGCCGCGAACCGGCACGGTCTTCATCGCCGGTCAGATTTTCACCGTCACACAGTCGGAATTGATCCCGCAAGCCCCGACGTTACAGTTCGACCGGCCTACTTACAGTTTCTCCGAAGGCGCGCGGCAGGCCACCGCCGTCATCACGCGCGCGGGGGATAATTCGTTCACCGTCTCGGTTAAATTCGAGACCGTAGACGACCCGGCAGCCGTGTCCTGCGCCACCGCGAACGGCACAGCCTACGCGCGCTGCGACTACTCCACGACGATAGATACAGTCACGTTCGCGCCGGGCGAGACGAGCAAAGAGATCAACATTCCGCTCGTTGACGACGCGCACGTCGAGGGGAACGAGACGGTGCAGCTCAGGCTGAGTGAGACAAAAGGGGTGGCGGTGGTCGGCGCTCAGGGCACGGCGACGCTGATGATTACCGACAACGACACGACGGCAGGGGCGAACCCGATCTTCACCACGCCCTTCTTCGTCCGCATGCACTACCTCGACTTCCTCTCGCGCGAGCCGGAAGCGAACGAGCCCTGGTCTGCAATTCTGAACAACTGCCCGAACGTCAACAACGATACGTCGTGTGATCGCATCACCGTCTCGCAAAGCTTCTTCGGCGCGCCCGAGTTCAGGTTGAAAGGCATTTTCGTCTATAACTTCTACCGCGTGGCCTTCAACCGCCGCCCCGATTACGCCGAGATCATTCCCGACATGCGTTCGGTGACGGGGCAGACTCCCGCAGACACTTTCGCACGCCGCGC
>DASQDV010000201.1:0-2383 GCA_035633995.1 Pyrinomonadaceae bacterium
AGGACGTAGTTGCGCCCTTCGTTGCCGGGCAGGATGCCGTCCGCGATGGAGAAGGCGGTCGAGCGCGCGTGGTCGGCGATGACGCGCATGGCGAAGCCTTCCTGCGTGTCGGGTTCGTAATGGCGGTCAGCGAGTTTGGATGTGAACTCGATGATGGGGCGGATCAAGTCCGTGTCGTAGTTGGAAGTCTGTCCTTGCAGCACGACGGCGAGGCGTTCGAGGCCGGCGCCCGTGTCAACCGAGGGTTTGGGCAGCGGCTCAAGACGGTATGACGGATATTTTCCGGTCTGCGCGTCGCGTTCGCCTTCGCCGATGCGGTTGAACTGCATGAAGACGAGATTCCAAATCTCCATCGTCGTGTCGCCGGGGCCGTTGACGAACTCCGGGCGATTCTTCGCCGGGTCTTCGGGGTCGTCGCCCATGTAGTAGTGAATTTCGCTGCACGGGCCGCAGGGGCCGGTGTCGCCCATCTGCCAGAAATTGTCCTTGCGCCCGAAACGAAGTATCCGCTCTTTGGGCGCGCCGACTCGCTCCCACAAAGACACGGCCTCTTCGTCTGCGGGGACTTCCTCGTCGCCCTCGTAGACGGAGAACCACAGCCGCGCGGGGTCGAGCCCGTACTCGTTGACGAGCAAGTCCCAGGCGTAGCGGATGGCGTCTTCCTTGAAGTAGTCGCCGAAGGAGAAGTTGCCGAGCATCTCGAAGAAGGTGTGGTGGCGCGCGGTCTTGCCCACCTCGTCCAGATCGTTATGCTTGCCGCCCGCGCGTATGCACTTCTGCGACGAGGCGGCGCGCGTGTAGGGGCGCGTCTCCTGTCCGAGAAAGACATCCTTGAACTGGTTCATCCCGGCGTTGGTGAACAAAAGCGTCGGATCGTTTGCGGGCAAAAGTGGGCTGGAACGCACGCGCGCGTGGCCGTGTTGCTCGAAGTATTTAAGGAAAATTTCGCGAATTTCGTTTCCGGTTTTCTTCATAAAAATATAGTCAATTAACAGCGTTCAGCCGTCGTTTTTCATCCTCAAGTTTAGCTTATGAGTCTAGCACGCGGGGCGCGGGCGGGTGAAACTGCGAAAATCGGCTGGCGTGTGTTTAATGAGTCAAAGCTGAAAGGCGCGGCGTGGGTGGGGGTGCTTAGTCGTCGCCGAAGCGTTCTTGAAATTGGTCGTGCCACGCATCCATGCTGTCCGCCATGCGCTGCTCGCAGCGGGAACTGCAAAACTGATTATAGTATTCGGGCTTCGCCGCCCCGATTCCGCAGACTCGACAGTCGGTCGCGGGGTTGATGGGAAAACCATAAAACGAGTATTGCTGCCAGGTTTTAAGCGGAGGCGGCGCGTCCGCTTTTGGTTGCGGCTGTGGCGGCTGCGGCTTGTCGTAACCGCCGCCGAGGGCGGAGATGATTTCTTCGAACAGCGTTCTGAAAAAAGATGCCATGACTGCGTTTCTCCGTGTCGCCTGCGTGCGTCGTCCCTACGGCGAATCATCGGCGGCGCTCGCGGCCTCTTCGTCCTCGTCGAGTCCGGCGGACGAGAGCGCGCGGACTTTGTTGATGATGAGATCGTAGCTGAAGCCGCGTCGCAAGAGATGGTCGAAGAGGTTTTTGGTCTCCTGCCTGTTGGTGGGGCGTCCGCGCAGGCGTGTGCGGCGTTCGATTGCCGCGTCGATCAGTTCGGCTTCGGGCGTCGTCTCGAAAACTTTTTCGAGCGTCTGTTCGGCCAGTTCGCGGTCGATCTTCTTCATTTGCAGATCGCGCGCGAGCCGGCTGCGCCCGACCGGCTTCTGCCTGACGCGCGCCGACGCGTAGCCGAGCGCGAACTGTTCGTCGTTCACATAGCCGTACTCGCTGAGTCTGGCGATGGCGTAATCAACCGCTTCGTCGTTCGTCCATTCTTTTTCGAGGAGGCGCTCGCGCAGTTCGGCGACGGAGCGCGGCTTGGCGGCAAGGAGTTTGACGGCGCGTTGCAGCGTGCGCGTGCGCGCTCGTTCGGGGTCGAGCGCGCGTTTTGGTGTGGCCTCCGCTCCTTCGTTGATGTCCCGCACGTTGGCTTTTCGTCTCGGCCTGCGCATGTGGGAATTAAAACATAGGGGAAAGGGAAAAGGGTAAGGGGGAAGGGGCGCAGGTGGAGTAGTAAAGAGCACGGGGTAAAGGAGGAAAATTAACGCCGCCGCAAAATGAGGGATGCTTCGACGAAGTGAGAAATGCCGCCGCGCCTTTCCCCTTTCCCCTTTTCCCCTTACCCTGACGCGTATGGACGGCGTGCTGATCATAGACAAGCCTGCGGGTTGGACTTCGCACGATGTTGTGGCGCGCGTGCGCCGCGTGCTGCGTGAGCGGAGAGTCGGGCACACGGGGACGCTCGACCCGTTTGCGACCGGCGTGCTG
>DASQDV010000202.1:0-9259 GCA_035633995.1 Pyrinomonadaceae bacterium
TCGGGCGGGGCGTTGGGGGTGTTGTTCGCTGCCGATGCGCCCGTCGCCGTCATCACGTAAATTTCCGCGTTGCCGTCGCGGCTAGAGACGAAGGCGAGTTTCGTCCCGTCGGGCGACCACGAAGGCTCCCGATCCGCCGCCCTGTGGTGGGTGAGGCGCGTGAGACCGCTGCCGCTCGCGCTCATCGCGAAGAGATCGAAACTCACGCCGCTGCTGCGCGTGCTTTGGAAGACGATGCGTGCGCCGTCGGCGGAGAGCCAGGGTTCTGTGTCGAACGCATCATTCGTGGTCAGGCGCGCGAGCGCGCCGCCGTCCGCCGCGTTCATGATGTAGATTTCTTCGTTGCCGTCGCGCGTGCTTTGGAAGGCGATGCGCGTGCCGCCCCAGGAAGGGTGACGATCCGGCGCGGCGTTGTTGGAGATGTTCGTGGCCGATGCGCCCGTCGCGTCCATCGTGTAAATCTCTTCGTTCGCATCACGATTACTGACGAAGGCCAGTTTCTTGCCGTCGGGCGACCCCGACGGGTCGAAGTCGTCGACCGGGTTGTTGGTGAGATTGACGGGATTGCTCCCGTCAGGGTTCATCAAGAAGATTTCGTCGTTGCCGCTGCGACTGCTGACGAAAGCGATCCGCGTGCCGTCGGGCGACCAGACGGGGTTCAGATCGTCAGCCGTGTTGTTGGTCAGGCGAGTCGGGAGGTTGAAGCCGCCCGCGTCGCCCGTCGCCGTCATCACGTAAATTTCCGCGTTGCCGTCGCGGCTACTGACGAAAGCGAGTTTAGTCCCGTCGGGCGACCAGGAAGGCTCTCGATCCGCCGCCCTGTGGTGGGTGAGGCGCGTGACTCCGCCGCCGTCCGGGTTGATCGTGTAAATTTCGTAATCGCCGTCGCGCTCGCTGGCGAAGGCGATCTTGCCGGTAGGTTCGGGCGTGTGGTCGGCGGGCTTCGCCTGCCGGGTGTCGTTCGCGCCGGAAGCCTTCTGTAGCGCGCTCGTCAGTATCAAGCCGACCAGCAGCGACGTGAATAAAATCCGCACGGGGCTTTTTTTAGACGTGTTCATCGCGATCTTCCCTCACAAGTTGGGCGGTTAATTACGTGTCTGGTCGTCAACTGTGCCTGCGGCTCTCGGCTGATGCGGAGGAGCGAAGAACGGGAAACTGTTGAGGAACGTGACTTCGTTGGCGTTGACGCTGTCGCCGATCCCGCCGGAGGGTTGGTTGGCGATGAAAAAAAGCAGCGTGTCAACCACGTCGTCCGCCGGACGGCGACCATTGGGGAAGCCCGCCTGCGAACTCGTCCCGCCGCCGTTGCCCGAATTAGGCACATTAAAATTCAGTCGCAGCATGTCGCCGCGGGCGACGGCAACGTTGGCGAGGATGCCGATGTTCGTCTCATTGGTTCCGAGTTGTCTGAGGCGGGCGACGATGGCGCCCGCGAACTTTCCACTGGCGTCCTCAAGCGGCGTGGAGGCGTTGAAGTCGTCCTTCTGGTTGAAGGGGATGATCAGGCCGTTGATGCCGGGCGTGGCGCTGCGGTCGAGCGTCACCCAGCGCCCCGTCCCGGCGGCGTTGCCCCGCTTGAGAAAAATCTGATTGCTGCGCCGCTGCGTGACGCTCTGCACGCCGATCTCGTTGTTCGCCCCCGCCGCTCGCACCAGCGAGATGGGGATACGCAGCGCGATGATCATGATGTTATAGCCCGCGAAGGTGTCGCGTCCACGCTGCAAATGTGAGAGGTCAGGAGTTCCTGCCGTGACGGAAGCGGCGAAACGCGAGAAGCCGGGGATGTCGAAAAAGAAGGGGTCGTCGCGCATCCCCGCGTAGAAGGAGACGCCGCTCGTCGCATCCGTCGTGATGACCGGCTCGGGGGCTGTGGCGGCGACTGAGGACAGAGTCGTCGGCGCGCTGAACTGGCGACCATCGAGCAGCGTGACGGTCGCCGTCTGCGGCTGGATGACGGCGTTGACGGCGGTGCGCGGAGAGAAGTTTACGTAGATGAATTTGTCAGGCCGCGCGTCGCCGTTCGTCTCGATCTCGAAGCCGTGGCGGACGTTGTGGTCGAAAGCGCCCATGTTGACGTTCTGCCCGGAGGGAATAAAGCCGCGCACCGTTAAAGCAAGAATCAACTTTGTGTTGTCGTTGGGGTCCAGGAAGGCGTAGGTGTCGCCCTGATCAACTGCCTGATCGGAGGCGTTGAGCGGCGAGTCAGCGTGGTCGGCGGCGTCGATGGGCGGTGCCGGAGTTAAAGCGAACACAAGCAGTATCGTCAGTGCCACTGCCGCAAGGGAAATTTTTCTTTTATGAATCCCCATAACCGTCTCTATCTCTCCTTAATTTCAATAACAAGCTTCGAACGACACACATCAGGACACACGTAGACTTAAGCGAAACCAGATGCTTCAAGTCTGCGTGCCGCTAATGTGTCAACAGAAAATTACAGATTCGGGCTGCGCGGGAACTTCACAAATGGCAGGCGAGTTCCACGAATGATCAACTGATCCGCGCGTATCTCTGCGGGCGCGACGTAGCCGCGACTTCCGGCGGCGGCGATGATGTCGTCCTGATCAATGCCGTCGCCGCTGATGCCGATGGCGCCCACCAGCTCCCCGTTTTTGTAGAGAGGTACGCTGCCCGCGAAGATTTGGATTCCATTCGGGATGTTCGGAATCGAAGTGCAGGGGATGTTGGCCGGAAATTGCAGCGGCGCGGCCAACGTCTGGACGAGGTTGTCGCGAACGAGGTCGAGTTGCAGCCCGACGTTGAAGATGCTCCACTGGCCGATGCCCGTGCTGAAGGGTCCGGGCGGCTCGTTGTTGATGCCGTCCGGGTAGAACGGGCGGTGGAGGAACCCTACGGCGCGACCGCTGAAAGCGACCGAGCCGTTGAGGTTGACGCCGTCGGCAGCGGCGCGATCAACGTAAGACCCCATCCCTGCGCCGCGCAGGAGCGCCCCACCGTTCGCGCGCGAAAAGAGCGTGGCGGTGCGCGCCTTCTGCACCGACACGTCGAAGCCGAAGACCGGCGCGTCCGACGTGCGGAAGATGCCGAGCACGCGCCCCTCCGAATCCACGACGGAGATGGAGACGCGCGCCGCGCTGCCGAGCGGTTGCCGGATCGCGGCGCGCGTGATGTCGGCCTGAATGGCCGCCTGCGCCAGAATCGTCGTCACGTCCGAAGCGGTCAGGGCGTTCGTCGAGCCGGACATGCTGCCGGTGAACGGGAAGAAGCGCGTGTCAACCGCGCCGCTGACCGGGCCGAGTTGATACGGGACGAAGGCGGACGGGCGCGCCGAACGGATGGGGAAATCCGCGTCCACGCTTCCCGGCAGACTCGCAAACGGGATCGTCGCGGGTCGCGGCGCGTCCTCGTCTCTCACGTTCACGTAAGGCAGGCGCACGCCGTCAACGAGGATGTTGTCGCCGCGAATCAGGGGCGGCGGTTCATAGCCGCGCCCGGCGGCGACGGCGATGATTTCCTCGACGGGCTTGTCGAAGTCTGCGGGGATGCGGTCAATCGTGTAGACGCCGTCGCCTTCGATGCCGACCGCGCCGACGTGTACGCCGTTTTTATAAAGCGGAACCGCGCCGGGGTCAGCCGAGAGGCCGAAGGGGAGGCCGGGCTTCTTGATATCGGAGCATTCGAGTTGTGAAAACTGCACACCGTAGAGCGGGCCGCCGGGGCGGAAATCGACGCCGGGCGGAATGTGCTCCTGAATGATGAAGCCTGCGGTGCGCGGCGTGAAAGCGTTGCCCTGCGTGCTGAAGAAGGCGGCAGTTCCCGCCTTCGAGATAGCGGCGCGCCTGACCGGCATCAGGAGCGGCGGCAGGTTCGCCCCTTCCAAACCGAACTGGACGAGACCCGTGATCGGGTTCGGCTGCTGGTTGAAGCCGGAGTTGCCGCGAAACTGCGTGGTCGGCGGCGCGCCCGTCATCGTGAAGACGCCGAGCACGTTCCCTTCCTTGTCCGTGACGGCGACCGTGACGGGGCGCTGCAAAGCGGCGGCGGCGGAGACGGCCTGCGCGATCACGGTCTGCACATCGCCGACGTTGAGCGTGCCCGCCGTGATGGGATTGTTGTTCGGCGTGGGCGCGGTGGCGGGCGGGGCGGCGGTCGGGACTGCGCCGGGGTCGTCGGCAGGGCCGCCGCCGACGTGCCCGATGCCGAGCCGCACGCGGTTGCTCGCAATGTTCTTGTAGCGCACGCGCACCAGCACGTCGCCGAGGTCGCCCATTTCGTCGTGCAGGCGCACGGTCACCGAATGCATCCACTCCTGACCGGGCACGAGCGAGACGTTTTCGACCGCGAGCGGGTAGATGCGGTGCGCGGCGTCTTCGGCATCAACCGTGACGGCGGAAGCGTCCGCGTCGCGTTCCAGATTCATGACGAAGAGTTGGACGCGCGTGCGGCGGTCGGCGCTGAACGAGTGGGCGGCGTCGCGTTTGAAAGGCTCGTTGACGCGCGTCACGGATTCGAGCGCGACGGCGCGCGTCGAGTTGGCTTCGCTGATCAGGACGGGGCGCGTCGCTTGCGCCGTCGAGACGTTTTCGTTCCAGAGGAGCGCGCAGGCGCAGAGGCCGAAGGCGACGGATAGCAGCAGGCGTCGGGCGATGGATGAATGATTCTTAATCATAGAAGAACAGGTCGCGTATAGAAATGCTGACAGGCAGAAACCGGCGACGCGCAAAGGCGTTGGGATATTAACCGGAGCGGCTACAATTTATCATTAAACTTTGTTCCGTCAAGATGAATTTGTTTGCGGGGCGACGGAAGGCGCAAAAAATTCGCAAAAAAAGTTGCGGCGCGGCGGGTCGGCAAAAAATTTCGTTGCCAGTCGGCGGCGACTGTGCTACAAAAACAGCCCAACGCGTATTTGAATCGAGCTTCTGTGCTATCGCAAAAGACCAGCGGTTGGTTCTCAGTAATTCACGAATTTCACTTTGCACCACACGCACGAGATCGCTCCACGCGACCTCGTCATTTTATAACGGCTTCATGTTCCCTACCCCTACCCGGCTCAACGCGCTCGCGAGACTACTTCTGGCAGTCTCGCTTCTATCCGTTTTTCCACCTGCGGCCTTCGCACGACAACAGCACGGACGCATCAGGGGCACCGTGCGCAGCGACGCGAAGACCCCGCTCGGCGGCGCGACGGTCATCGCCATCAACCAGGTGACGAGCAACCGCTCGACGACGCGCACGTCGCCGGACGGCAGTTTCTCCTTCAAACTTCGCGCGGGCGCTTACCGCATCCTCGTCGATGCGCCCGGCTCCGTGCGTTTCGACCGCGAGAACATCATCGTCGAGGCGGGCAAGGAGAGTCCGGTCGAAGTCGAGTTGAAGGCTCTGAAAGAGCCGAAGAAGGCCGAGCCGTTCCTTGACCCGACGGCCAACGAGCGACCGGCAGGCTATGCCGGGGGCGGCAACCTCGAATCCCGCCCGCCGACTTTGCCCGACCGCGCCGAAGTGCGCGACCGCTGGCGCGCCACCTTCCCCGAATACGACCGCTACGGCGACAAGGGCGCGCGCGGGCGCGACATCCCCTTCAAGCGCGGCAAGTGGTACGACCCTTATAATCAAAATCTGCTCAAGGGCGACTTCCCCATCTTCGGCAACAGCGTCTTCATGATCCTGTCGGGCGTGAACACGACGACCGTTGAACTGAACCGCACGCCGAAGCCGACGGACGTTTCCAGCGCGCGACCGGGCAGCGCCGAGTTTTTCGGGCGACCCGAAACTTTGATCGTCAACAACCTCATACAGTTCTCTTTCGAGATGTTCAGCGGCGACACGACCTTCAAGCCGCGCAACTGGGCGATCAAAATCTCGCCGACCATCAGTTTGCCGAACTACGTCAACGCGCGCGAGCAGGGCGTCATCAACATTGACCCGCGACGCGGCACGAACCGCACCGACACGCACGTCTCGCTCGAAGAAGCCTTCGGCGAAGTGAAGATCGAGGACGTGAACTCGAATTTCGACTTCATCTCCGTGCGCGCCGGGATTCACCCGTTCGTCTCGGATTTTCGCGGCTTCATCTTCTCCGACAACAACCTCGGCGCGCGTCTCTTCGGCGGCTTCGACAACAACAAGGCGCAGTTTAACGTCGCCTACTTCTCGCAATTAGAGAAGGACACCAACAGCGGACTCAACCGTTTCGACACGCGCCACCAGAACGTCTACATCGCCAACTTCTACCGGCAGGACTTCTTACGCAAAGGCTACACGGCGCAACTCAGTTTCCTGTTCAACGACGACCGCCCCTCGCGCAAATTTGATCGCAACGGTTTTCAGGTGCGCCCCGCGCTCGTCGGCGACGTGCGACCGCACGGCGTCAAGGTCGGCTACATCGGCTTCTCCGGCGACGGCCACCTGGGGAACGGCCTGCTCGGTCGTTTCAACCTTTCGCACGCCTACTATCTCGCGCTCGGGCGCGACACGCACAACCCGATTGCCGGGCGTCCCGTCAACATCCGCAGCCAGATGGCCGCGCTCGAACTCAGCTACGACAAAGACTTCGTCCGCTTCAAGTCCTCAGCCTTCTTCGCGCAGGGCGACAAGAATCCGACCGACTCGCAGGCCACAGGCTTCGACGCCATCTTCGACGATCCGAATTTCGTCGGCGGCCAGTTCTCTTTCTGGAATCGTTCGGCCATCCGCCTGACGCAGACGGGCGTTTCGCTCGTCGAGCCGAACAGCCTTTTGCCCTCCTTGCGCAGCAGCAAGACGCAGGGGCAGGCCAACTTCGTCAACCCGGGCATCTTCATCTTCAACGTCGGCGCGGACGTGGAAGTCACGCAGCGCATCAAAGCGATTTTCAACGCCAACTATTTGCGCTTCCACCGCACCGAGCCGCTCAAACAGATTCTCTTCCAGCCCAACATCCGCCATGGCATCGGGCAGGACTACAGCGTCGGCGTCGCCTACCGCCCGCTGCTCATCAACAACATCACGATGACCTTCGGCGCGTCCACGCTCGTGCCCGGTCGCGGCTTCCGCGACATCTACACTGACCGGACGCGCAACTGCCCGCCCAACGTCGAAGCATACTGCGCGACGGATCAGACGACCATCGATCCGAGCAAGCCTTTGTTCTCGCTGTTCGCGCAAGTGAAGTTCATTTTCTAAGATCGAATATTTTTCATAGACAGTCATCGTGAGACGGAGACTCTAGAATGCAAGGTGTCGGTAAAGCTGACCGGATCAAGCTGGTCATCTTCCTGTTTTTCGTCGCGGTCATCGGCGTCGTACTGCTGAATGGCGCGCGCTCGTCGGCGCAATCGGACGGCGGCGCGGCGCAACAACTCGCGCGCTCAACTGCCTCCGATAAATCCGGCGCGGATTCAAAGTTGAACTCCGGCGCGCCCGCTGCCGCCAGAACGCACAACTCGACTTCGCTCACTGCTCAGGACGCTGCGGCACAGGCGGCGGCGACCGAAGGCTGCGTCTCCTGCCACAACAACATCGAGCCGATGCACGTTACGTCGAGTGGGAAACTTGAGGCGGGCGGCAAGGACGGGCAGGGGCTGTCCTGCACCTACTGTCACGGCGGCAACCCCGTCGGCAAGACCGAAGAAGAGGCGCACGTGCGCCCGCGCAACCCCGACTTCTGGAAAATCGGCGGTAAAACTTCGAGCGCCAACCCCGAACGCACGAACGCGCTCCTGAACCGCGAGAGCTGGGAGTTTGTGCGCTTCATCAACCCGGCGGATTTGCGCGTCGCGGCGAAGACCTGCTCCGAGTGCCACGCGCCCGAAGTCGAAGCCAACGACAACAGCATGATGCGTCACGGCGGGATGCTCTGGGGCGCGGCGCTCTACAACAACGGCGGCTTCCCGCTCAAAGACACGCGCTTCGGCGAAGCCTACGCCGAAGAGACCGGCGCGCCGATGCGCCTCATACAGGTTCCGCAGCCGACGAAAGAAGAACAACTCTTAAAGGGCTGGCTGCCCTTCATCGACCCGCTTCCGCGCTGGGAAATTTCGCAGCCGGGCAACATCCTGCGCGTCTTCGAGCGCGGCGGCAGGCGTCGTCTCGAAGTCGGCCTGCCCGACCGCGAGGAAGAACCCGGCAAGCCCGACAAGGGACTCAGCCCGCGCGGTCTCGGCACGAATAACCGCACAGACCCCGTCTATCTCGGCATCCAGAAGACGCGCCTCTTAGACCCGACGCTCAACCATCTCGGCACGAACGATCATCCGGGCGATTACCGCTCATCCGGCTGCACGGCCTGCCATGTCGTCTACGCCAACGACCGCAGCCCCGTCAATTCCGGCCCCTACGCCAAGTACGGCAACATGGGCACGTCGGACAGCGCCGACACGAAAATCCCGCGCGGTGAACCCGGCCACCCGATCAAGCACCAATTCACCAACGCCATCCCCACCTCGCAGTGCATGACCTGTCACATGCACCCGGGCACCAATATGGTCGCCACCTACACGGGCTTCATGTGGTGGGACAACGAGACGGACGGCGACAAGATGTACCCGGCCAAGCAGGAGAACCCGACGCAGGACGAGGAGCAGGAGAAGTTTGACCGCAACCCCGAAGGCGCGCACGTGCGCGGCCTCTGGTCAATGCGCAAGTGGAAAGACCGCGCCTCGCCCGACGACTTCTTAGTCAAGACGGGCGAACCCGGCGGTGAGTTCGGCAAGCAACTTAAGCAGACCGTCTTCGCAGACTATCACGGGCACGGCTGGATGTACCGCGCCGTCTTCAAACGCGACCGCTCGGGCAACATGCTCGACGGCTACGGCAAGCAGATCAAAACCGTCACGCCGAAAAAACTGGCCGACGCCGTAGCCTTCTCCGGCGATGGCGCGTACAAGTCCGGCCAGCCCGTCCACCTCAAGGACATACACCTTGAGAAAGGCATGCACTGCGCCGACTGCCACTTCCGGCAGGACACGCACGGCACGGGCATCCTCTACAACGAGCCGCGCGCCGCCATCGAGATTGGCTGCACCGACTGTCACGGCACGATCCGCGAGAAAGCGAAACTTCTGACCACAGGCCCCGCCGCCGGACAAGGCATCGAAGGCGGCAAGCTCGTGGACAAAGAGCGCGGGCGAAACCTTCGCGCGCCGCGCAGCGGCAACCGCGACATCTCGCGCAACCTCTACGCGCGCGACGCCGACGGCCAGAAGGTTCCCGTCTTCGAGCTGGCCCCGGCCGCCGGCCTCAGGAAGAAGACGAGGGACGCCGAGGGCAAAGAGATCACGGTGGAACTCAAGCAGGGCGAGATCGTGCAGAACTCTCTGGT
>DASQDV010000203.1:0-6073 GCA_035633995.1 Pyrinomonadaceae bacterium
GACCCATAAGAAGTTCCTCCTCTAAATTCAAGTAAACGATTTTTTTCCAAACACCACAAGGCGTCTGTCCCGCTCAAGGTGCAACGTCCGTACCAGACGGCCGGACGCATTTCAACCCCTCCTTGCGCGACGCCTAATAGCCTGTTGAATCGGCGCAAAACGCTCTGGCTTGCGCTTTGCTAACTGTTCAAGTGCAACTGGTTTCCTAGCTTAAAATCGTACAGTTGCCGATTTCGTGGCTGCTTTCGAGCAGTTTCAGTATTTCAACAAGATTTCTCAGGAGGATACGAGATGGGCAGTATTATTGCGGCGATTATCATCGGTTTGATCGCGGGCGCGCTGGCGAAGGCAATTATGCCGGGCAAAGACCCCGGCGGGGTGATTGTCACGATCCTGCTCGGCATTGTCGGCAGTATCATCGGTAGTTTCATCGCCGGTGCTCTGTTTGGCCCCGACGCCGGACAAGGTTTCATCATGCGGATCGTGTTCGCGGTTATCGGCGCGCTGATCCTGTTGCTCGGCTACAGGCTAATTATTGGCCGCAACAGCACACGCGTTTGACGCATGACACAGATTTAACTCCGCTATTCGACGGAAATATACGCGGCTCTGATTCTTTTCGCTTCAGAGCCGCGTATATTTTCATATCCTTCCGTCCGAATTTTCGTAACTAAAGCAATTAAAGCCACTAAAGCCGTTTGAGCAATTAATATGCGCGCGTCCTGATGGTTGCGAAATCCTCTCTGAAAAACTCGCCGACGAGCTGCCGCTGACGGTCTTCGCGTGCAGCCGAACAATGTTTTCCACACCTGTGATTGAGTGTCCCGCGCGCTATCTAACTGTCAGATAAAGCCGATTTTAAGTTCTGCCCACGTCGTGGAATTCCGTTCGCCGCCTGTTCGCCATTTTAAGCGCTTAAGACCTGTTACTTCAAGTAAATGTTGAACTTAGCCGCATAAACCGTTGTAAAGAAATGTCTTTACAGCATATTACACGCGTGCTAAATTCCGCCCACTTTATCGCTAAACGTATGAGCGATAAAGAATTGAACATGATCAAAGCACATCCCGTTGTAGTGTTCCGACCCTTCCGGCACACTATCTTGAGCTTTTGACATAAATCGCGACATAGAAGCCCCGATTCGAGATGCCGATTAAATTTGGAACATCAGGCTGGCGCGCCATCATCGCAGACGAATTCACGTTCGCCAACGTTCGTCTCGTAACTCGTGCTATTTGCGACTATTTACGCACGAGCGGCGTCGGCGAAGGCGCAAGTCTCGTGGTCAGCTACGACACGCGTTTTCTGGGTGAGAAGTTTGCGGCCGAGTGTGTCCGTGAAGTGGCCGGATGTGGCCTGAACGCAATATTTTGCGACCAACCGACGCCGACGCCGACCATCTCTCATACCATACGCGAGCGCGGCGCGGCGGGTGGAATCAACTTCACGGCTTCGCATAACCCTCCTGAATACAACGGGATGAAGTTTTCGACCGCCGACGGAGCGCCTGCCCTGCCCGAAGCTACCAAACAGGTCGAAGGGTTAATCGCAGGGATGCAGGCGGGCAGAAGCGATGTGGCAGGGGGGACGGGTGATAAAAACGCCGCGAACATCGAAGTCTATGACCCGCGCCCGTCCTACTTCGCCGATCTTAAAAAGAAGCTCCGTTTCGACGTAATTGCCGCAGCGGGAAAGACTTACGCTTTCGACCCGCTGTGGGGCACG
The DNA here is from genome assembly GCA_035633995.1 of Pyrinomonadaceae bacterium. Taxonomy (GTDB): domain Bacteria; phylum Acidobacteriota; class Blastocatellia; order Pyrinomonadales; family Pyrinomonadaceae; genus JAIVJZ01. The sequence goes on from DASQDV010000203.1 coordinate 1,726, forward strand.
GGGCGCGGCTATCTCGACACGGCCTTGCGCGAACACGGCCTCGAAGTTGAGACGATTCACGATTGGCGTGATGTGATGTTTGGCGGGCGCTCGCCTGAGCCGGACGATCATCATCTGGATGAGTTGCGCGAGGCGATGAAACGCGGGCGTTGCGTGCTCGGCCTCGCCACAGACGGCGACGGCGACCGCTTCGGCGTGCTCGATGCGGATGGAACTTTCATCACGCCCAACCGTCTCATCCCCCTTCTGTTCGACTATCTCGCCGAATCGCGCGGTTGGACGGGGGGCGTGGCGCGCTCGGTCGCCACCTCGCATCTCGTGGATCGCGTTGCAGAGTCGCGCGGGTTGCCGGTTTATGAAACGCCGGTCGGCTTCAAGTTCATCGGCGAGTTGATCAACGACGACAAGATCATACTGGGCGGCGAAGAGTCTGCGGGGCTTTCGATTCGCGGCCACTACCCGGAGAAAGACGGCATTCTGGCCTGCCTGCTGGCAGCCGAAGCGGTGGCGGCGCGCGGGGTGAGCCTCGCGGAGCAGTTGAACGAGTTGTACCGGCGCGTCGGGCGACTCGAAGCGGCGCGCATCGGCGTGCGCCTGACGCCGGAGATTTTGGAGACGCTGCCGGAGAAATTGAAACGCGACCCTGCGGAGATGGGCGGGCGGCGTGTTGCACGCACCAACCGCATGGACGGTGTGAAGTTTATTTTTGAGGATGGCTCGTGGCTGCTCCTGCGTCCTTCGGGGACGGAGCCGCTCGTGCGTATCTACGCTGAATCCGAATCGGAGAAAGAGTTGGAGGTGCTTCTTGAACAAGGCCGCAAATACTTACTGGACTGACTCGCGTCTCACCGCGCAACGCCCTGCCGCACGCCCGCTCACGCTGGCCGCCCCGGCGCTCGAACTCTCACGCGAACTCGTCGGCACGCGCGCCGAGGTGCGCCGTCGCGGCGGACTCATTCCTTCGTGGGCTGTGCTCACCATGATCATGCTCGCCACCTTCGCGCTCTGCGTCACCGTTACGATGCGCACGCACGCCGAGCGGCGCAGCGCCGAGCAGAAGTTTTCGCAGATACGGACGGAAGTTCAAGCCATCAGCAACACGAACGATTCGCTCAAACATGAAATCAACCGTCTGAAAGATCGCAACTCGCGCGCCATCGAGGACGCCGCGCGCGCGCGCCTCAACATGATTCGCCCGAACGAGATCGTCGTGCCCGTAAATTAACCCGTGTAGCGGAGGCTCTTTCTTGAGAGTGATCAGGGTCGCACTTATAACAGGTTCTGCCGGTCGCCCGCCGCTCGCTGCCCGCTCGGTTTCTGCTTAGAGTTGGTTCCTTCCTGACCCCGCGCGGCTGCTCGATTTAACTCTGGCAGCCGCGCTACTTCATCTTGAGTTTCGCCTTCGTTTTCTCGCCGGAACATGCGGTTGACACCCCCGCAGTGGTCAACTAATATCGAACTCTATCTAATCCGTCATAAGTTTTTGTTGACATAAACCGCGAACGTTTTCGAGCGGGAGAGATGAAGTAAAATCATGTCTGAAGTCAAAGAGATCGCATCAACGGAACAGGCCGCCGTCGAGCGTTGGGAAGAAGAGACGCTCGCGCCCGTTTTGCAGAAGCGCCCGGAGCGCAAGAAGAAGTTTGAGACCGTTTCGCTCGACACGGTCGAACGCCTCTACACGCCCGCCGACGTGCGCGAGATCGATTTCGACGAAGACATCGCTTTCCCCGGCGAGTTCCCTTACACGCGCGGCATTCACCCGACGGGCTATCGCGGCAAGCTCTGGACGATGCGCCAGTTCGCCGGTTTTGGCACGCCCGAAGAGACCAACGCGCGCTTCAAATATTTGATGGCGCAGGGGCAGACCGGCCTCTCCGTCGCCTACGATTTGCCGACGCTCATGGGCTACGACGCCGACGCGATGCTCTCGGAAGGCGAAGTCGGCAAGTGCGGCGTCGCCGTCTCGTCGCTCGCCGACATGGAGACACTGTTTGACGGCATCCCGCTCGAAGCCGTCACCGTCTCGCAGACGATCAACGCGCCCGCCTCCGTTTTGCTCGCGATGTATCTGGTCGTCGCCGAGAAGCAGGGCGCGGATTGGCGCAAGATTTCCGGCACGCTGCAAAACGACATCTTGAAGGAGTACATCGCGCAGAAGGAATGGATTTACCCGATCCGCCCGGCGATGAAACTCGTCGTTGACACGTTCGAGTTCTGCACGCGCCACGTGCCGAAGTACAACCCGATTTCCGTCAGCGGCTATCACATACGTGAAGCCGGTTCGACCGCCATGCAGGAACTCGCCTTCACTCTGCGCGACGGCATCGAATACGTGCAATGGGGCGTTGACGCCGGACTCGACGTGGATGAATTCGTCCCGCGCATCTCCTTCTTCTTCAACGCGCACAACGACTTTTTCGAGGAAATCGCCAAGTATCGCGCCGCGCGCCGCATCTGGTCGCGCACGATGCGCGAACGCTTTAACGCGAAAGACACGCGCACGCTCCAACTGCGTTTCCACACGCAGACGGCGGGCGTCTCGCTCACCGTGCAGCAACCTCTGAACAACATCGTCCGCGTCGCCATCCAGGCGCTCGCCGGCGTGCTCGGCGGCACGCAAAGTCTACACACGGACGCTTTCGACGAAGCGCTCGCGCTCCCGACCGACCGCGCCGCGCTCATCGCCCTGCGCACGCAGCAGATCATCGCCGAAGAGACCGGCGTTGTGAACACGGTTGACCCGCTCGGCGGCTCGTACTTCCTCGAATCGCTGACGAAGAAGATGGAAGACGGCGCGCTCGATTATTTCGCCAAGATCGACGCGATGGGCGGCATGGTGTCGGCGGTCGAGAAGGGCTTCCCGCAGCGCGAGATTCAGGAGTCGGCCTATCAATACCAGAAGGCGGTCGAGCGCGGCGAGCAAACTATCGTCGGCGTGAACAAGTACCAGATTGATGACGAGCAATCGAAGATCGACATACTCGTCATTGACGAAGCCGTGCGCGGTCACCAGATCGCGCGGCTCGACGAGGCACGCGCGCGGCGCGACGCGGGCGCAGTTTCGAACTCTCTCGAAAAACTGAAACGCGCGGCGCAGGCGGGCGACAACACGATGCCCGCCACCATTGAAGCCGTCCGCGCCTACGCCACGCTCGGCGAAATCTGCGACGCCCTGCGCGATGTGTACGGCCTCTACGAAGAACCGGCATTTTAAAAAGCTGTCCGTTGTCGGTGGTCAGTTGTCCGTTGTATGTGTTCGGGCAACTTACGCGCTGAAGATGCAGGCTCAAGTCGAGTCGCACGTAAACAACGGACAACGGACGACGGACAAATGACAGACAGGAAAATTCGCGTACTTGTTGCCAAGCCCGGACTCGACGGCCATGATCGCGGGGCGAAAGTGATCGCGCGCGCCTTGCGCGACGCGGGGATGGAAGTCATCTACACGGGGCTGCGGCAGACGCCGGAGATGATCGCCGCCGCCGCCTTGCAAGAGGACGTGGACGCGGTCGGCGTCTCGATTTTGAGCGGCGCGCACAACACGCTCTGCCCGCGCATCGTACAGCTTTTGCAGGAGCGCGGGATGGACGATTGCCTCGTGCTCGTCGGCGGCATCGTGCCGAAGGAGGACGTGCCGCGTTTGAAGGAGATGGGCGTGGCCGAAGTTTTTCTGCCCGGCACATCTACCGAAGACATCGTCACCTTCCTGCGCCAAAACGTGCGCGCACGCGAGTAAGTTTCAAACTCCCCGATGACGGATCAAGCGCAAGCTGACCGGACGCGCCCTGTGATTCTTGAGGAGCGCGCTTCAATCGCCGTCCTTCGTTTCAACCGCCCCGCCGAACGCAACCCGCTCTCCGTCGCCACACTCGAAGAGCTGGACGAACTCGTCTCAACCCTCTCCGCGCGGACGGACATCTCGACCATCATCTTCACGGGCGCGGGCGACTCTTTTGCCTCCGGCGCAAACATACGCGAACTCCGCGCGCTCACGCCCGAGACGGCGCAAGCGTTTGCGCGGCGCGGCCAGCGCCTGATGCAAAGAATAACGGATGCGCCGCAACTGACCATCGCCGCCGTCAACGGCTATTGCATGGGCGGCGGCCTCGACCTCGCGCTCGCCTGCCGTCTGCGCTGCGCCTCGCCGTCGGCAGTCTTCGCGCATCCCGGCGCGCGTCTCGGCATCATCACCGGCTGGGGCGGCACGCAACGCCTCCCGCATCTCATCGGCCAAGCGCGTGCGTTCGAGATGTTTCTCACTGCCCGATTGGTCTCGAGCGCAGAGGCGCTGGAGATGGGACTGGTCAACCGGCTGGGCGAGAACGCGCTCGACTGCGCGCTGGAA
>DASQDV010000204.1:0-3102 GCA_035633995.1 Pyrinomonadaceae bacterium
AGGTGAAGGTCTATGAACTTCTGCGAGCCGGAGCGGCGTGTGCGCAGATCGTGAAAGCCGAGCACGCCCTCCGCGCGAAAGCGACTGACGATTTCCGCAACCTGTATGTCCACCTCAACCGGCAGACGCCGATCCATCAGCACATCCACCGATTCGCGCCCCACGCTCAAAGCGGAAGCCAGAATGTAGATCGAGATCGCAATGGAGATGATCGGGTCGGCGATAGTCCAGCCGGTGAAATAGATGAGGACGAGCGCGAAGAGGACTCCGCCGTTCGTCCACACGTCGGAGGCGAAATGCACGGCGTCTGCGCCCAGAGCGGGCGAGTCGGTCAGGTTCGCCGCGCGGCGCAGACGCGTCACGAGCGCCAGGCTGACCAGGATCGAGACGATCATCGTCACGACCCCGACGCCTTCCGCGCGCGTCGGGTGCGGGTAGATCATGCGGCTGATCGCTTCGTAGATGAGGAAGAGGCCGGAGAGCGAGATGACAGCCGCCTGAAAAAGTCCGGCCAGCGATTCGGCTTTGCCGTGCCCGTAGGCGTGATCCGCATCGGGCGGCCGGGCGGCGGCGCGCACGGCGAAATAGTTGATTGACGAGGCGAAAATGTCCATCGCCGAATCCAGCAGCGAGGCCCACACCGCAATCGAGCCGGTCAGCCAGCCAGTCCCTGTCTTGATCAGGATGAGGAAAGCGGCGGCGATGATCGAAAGCCGCGCCGCAGAATTTTTCAGCGCCGCCTCTTCGGCGTGGACGTGTGCGGGCGTTTCTCTCGCGGTTGGGACTGACATTAAGATTTGGGCGAATCAAAAATCGGCAAAGTCGTTTGAATTATTCAAAGCAACGGGGGCGCGGGCCTGTTAACAAATTCAATGGCCGAGCGCTTCCGGTCGCTCTGACACCTCTTCGATGACGCGGCTCGACGAGCGCAGCGTGACCGTCGCCACGCCTCCGAAGATCAAAGCTGCGGCGAGCCACGTCCGCGAGTTCAACTGCTCTCCGAGAATCAGCGGCGCGACGGCGAACGCGATGAGCGGTTGCAGATAAATATAGATCGCGACGATGCTCGGCGCGACGCGTCCCAAAGCCCACGCGTTCAGGTAATACGCCGCGACCGTCGGGACGAGGATGATGTAGAGCATCGCGAGCCACGCGCTCGTTGGGACGGCTGACCACGAAAGTTTCGACAGGTGATAGCCGCCGATGGGCAGCGTGGCGAAACTGCCGAAGATGAAAATCCAGGTGATGACGGTCAACGCGCCGTAGCGTTTGATCATGTCCTGCGAGATGGCGATATAAGCGCCGTAGGCCAGCGAGTTGAACAGCAGGATGAGATTGCCGATATTCGTCTCGCGCGAAAAGTTGGCCTGCGCCGGGTTGATGAGATAGACGACGCCGCAGGCGGCCAGAAAGAGTCCGACGGCGACGCGCCACGAGCCGCTTTCGTAGCCAAGGAGGACGCTGACGAGCAGTGTGAAGATGGGAATGGTCGTGCCGAGCAGGGCGGAGTTGATGACGGTGGAGAGTTCGAGTCCTTTAACGAACAGGAATTGATTGAGGACGACGCCGAGCAGGCTGTAGAGCGCGAGCCGCCAGTAGTCGCTTCTGCTTTTGACGGGGACGTGGCCGGTCACGCGCCGGATTAACAGGAAGGCGATGGTTGCGCCGACGATGCGGAAGGTGACGAGGCCGGTGCTCGGAAGCGAACGCAGCGCGATTTTACCGACGACCGGCCACGTCCCGAAAATAAGCTGCACGGCGACGAGCGCGGCGTGCGGCTTGAGACTCGCTGAGCGAACCGGCGCGGTTGTTGTTGCTTCCATGAAAAGAGCGCCCGACCCATTGTTCGTGCGAAACGCAAGTTGAAACTCACAGCATGAGCATCAGGGGATTTTCCAGCATCTTCTTGAACGTCTGCAAAAACTTTGCGCCCGTCGCGCCGTCAACGATCCGGTGATCGCACGACATCGTCACGCGCATCAACTGCCGTACGACGATTTCGCCCTCCCGTACCACGGGCTTCGGCTGCATCGCGCCGACCGCCAGAATGGCGGCTTCCGGTGGATTGATGATCGCCGTGAACTCGTCAATGCCAAACATGCCGAGGTTGCTGACCGAAAAAGTCGCGCCCATGTATTCGTCCGGTTGCAGTTTGCGTTCGCGCGCACGCGCCGCCAGCGCGCGAACCTCCCGGCTGATCTGTCCGATGGATTTGCGGTCGGCGGAGCGCACGATGGGCGTGATCAATCCCTCGTCAATCGCGACGGCGACGCCGATATCGGCGCGCTCGTAATAGCGCAGGGTCTTATCCTGAAACGAAGCGTTGACCTGCGGGTGCTGCACGAGCGCGACCGCCGCCACTTTGATAATGATGTCGTTGATGCTGACCTTGTTCTCCTGATCGAGCGTGTTGAGCGTCGCACGGAGTTCGGCGGTGCGATCCATCTCGATCTCTGTGGTGAGGAAGAAATGGGGCACGGGGCCGATTGACGAGGTGAGACGCCGCGCAATCGTGCTGCGCATGGTCGAAACCTGTTCATCGCGATAAGGCGACGCGCCTTCAACCGCCGGTTGTTGTGTTGGTTGCTGCGGCGCACGCGCTTCGACGGGGCGCGGCGGCTCCTGCGCCGTGCGTGCCTCCTGCGGCGCGGCGACCTGAGTTTGCTGCTGCTGTCCGGCGTTGATGGCGGCTTCGATATCGCGCTTGATGATGCGCCCGCTGGGGCCGCTTCCCGTCAGAGTGTTGATGTTGATATTCGCCTCGGCTGCCATGCGCGCCGCGATGGGCGAGACGATGATGCGCCCGCCGCCCGCGCGCTGACCGTTGCCGGATGTGCTGCTGCCGTCGCCGCCGCTGCCGGTGGATGCTGCCTGCGCCGGAGGCTTATCAGAAGATGCTTTTGCGTCGCCGGTTGAAGGCGCGCCGCCCGTGTCGCCCTTGAGCGGTGCGCCCTCGATGGTCGCCTGCGTGCGTGCCCCTTCGACGACGACACCTGCCAACTCGCGCTGTGCGCCGTCCTGCCCGGCTTCGACGTTCTCCTCGATGCTCTGCTTATTGGCGGCGGCAGCCTCGCCCGATTCGGCGCTTGCGACGAGCGCGGA
>DASQDV010000205.1:0-3504 GCA_035633995.1 Pyrinomonadaceae bacterium
AGACGTGCGGCGGCATCTGGCTCGATCAGGACGAACTGAAACTCATCGCGCGCATCGTCGGCGTCAACGCGGCGGTCGGCGGTTATTTGATGGGCAACATCGCGAACGACGTGTAAACGGGAGTGAAGAATTTTCGCCGGAGCGTGTGTCATGGACGAAGCCGGAAAAGTTGAAGCGAAGCGGCGCGTGGCGGGTGTGATCGTGACGCACGGCCAGTTGGCGACCGAACTGCTGGCGTCGGCGGAGATGATCATCGGCCCCGTCGCGCACATCGCGGCGATCTCAATCGGCTGGCACGACGATGTGGACGCGGCGCGCGAAGAGATCGAACGCTCAATCGCGCGCGTCTCCGAAGGACGCGGCGTGCTCATCCTGACGGACATGTTCGGCGGCACGCCGACGAACATCGCCTCGATGTTTTTCGTCGAAGGCGAGGTGGAGGTGGTGACGGGCGTGAACCTGCCAATGGTGATCAAACTCGCCAGCCAGTCGGAGGCCGAGCCGCTCGCGACGGTCGCGGGGCGCGTCCGCGATCAAGGGCAACAGGCGATCTACCTCGCGGGCGAACTGCTCGCCGCGCCGAAGAAGAGTTGAGCGCCGCGAAAAAATTAATGGTTGAGAAGCGAATTTTGATCGTGAATCGTCTGGGGCTGCACGCGCGCGCCGCCGCGCGGCTCGTGCGCACGGCGAGCGAGTACCGCAGCACCGTGCGCCTCGAACGCAGGGACGGGGGCGCGGTGGCCGACGCCAAATCCATCCTGAGCGTGCTGCTCCTGGCGGCTTCGCGCGGGACGGAACTGCGTCTGACGGCGGAAGGGGCGGACGAGGAGGAGGCGCTCGGCGCGGTGTGCGCGCTCGTCGAGAGCGGGTTCGGAGAAGAACAGGAAGCATGAGCAAGCGGGCGAAAAATGAGAAGCGAGAGATGCGCTGGCGCGGCGTGGCCGTCTCCGAAGGGCTGGCGGCGGGGCGCGTGCTGCGCGTCCACACGGGCGGGCGCGGCAACATCTACCGCGCCACGCTCAATGCCGAAGACATCAAGCGCGAGGTGCGCCGTTTTCAGGCGGCGGTGCGTTTGTCGCGCCGCCAGTTGCTCGCCATCAAACATCGCGCCGAGGTCGCGCTCGGCGCGGAACACGCCTACATCTTCGATGCCCAACTGCTCATGCTCGAAGATCGCAAACTGCTCGACGAGGTTGAAGACTACATCCGGCAGGAGCGCGCCAACGCCGAGTGGGCTGTGAAAGTCGCGTCCGACAAACTGCTCGCCGTCTATTCGGAGATCAAAGACGACTACTTGCGCGAGCGTAGTTCCGACATCGAAGACGTGACGCGCCGCCTGCTCGTCGCTTTAAGCGGCGAGTCGCCGTCGCGCCGTCTCACCGAAGACGCGATCATCGTGGCGGAGGAACTGCTCCCTTCGGCGGCGGCGGAATTCGACTTCTCGCACGTCCGCGCCATCGCCTCGGACGCGGGCGGCTGGACTTCGCACACCGCGATCATCGCGCGCGGACTCGGCATCCCGGCAATCGTCGGCCTGCGCGAACTCTACCGCCACGCGCGCACGGGCGACGAGATCGTGATCGACGCGGGGCGCGGCGAAGTGGTGCTGCACCCGGCGGCCGAGACGGTCGAGCATTTTATGGAAGCGCGCAGCAAACTCGTGCCCGCGAGCGCGACGGGCGCAGCCGAGGACGGGCGCGCGCCGCTCTTGACGACCGACGGCGTCGAGATCGTTTTGAGCGCAAACGTAGAGTTGCCGCCGGAGTATGAAGGCGTGCGTCGCTACGGGGCGCGCGGCATAGGATTGTTTCGCTCGGAGTTTCTGTTCTCGCAGCGCGGGGGTGCGCCGACGGAGGATGAACAGTGCGCGGCCTACGAGGAGATCGCCGCGCTGGCGGGCGCGGACGGCGCGAAAGTGCGTCTCTTCGATCTCGGCGGCGACAAGCAGAGCACCGGGAGTTTCGACGGCGAGCGAAATCCCGCGCTCGGACTGCGCGCCATTCGTTACTCGTTCCGCCACGAAGAGATGCTGCGCACTCAAATTCGCGCGCTGCTCCGCGCGGCCTCGCGCGGGCGGCTCGACGTGGTGCTGCCGATGATCTCCGACGTGTCCGAAGTGAGGCTCGCGCGGCGCATCATCGAAGACGAACGCGCGCGGCTTGGCGCGGAAGGGAAGGCGACGGGCGAACTCAAAGTCGGCGCGATGATCGAGGTGCCGGCCGCCGTCCTTCTGGCCGACAAACTCGCGCGCGAAGTGGATTTCTTCAGTCTCGGCACAAACGATCTGGTGCAATACCTGCTCGCCGTTGATCGCGGCAACGACGAAGTGGCCGGGTGGTTTCGCACGCTGCACCCGGCGGTGCTGCAAAGCATTGCGCGAACTATCGAGGCGGCGAACGACGCCGGTATCGCGTCAATCGTCTGCGGCGAGATGGCCGCCACGCCCGCATACGCGCTGGTGCTCGTCGGGCTGGGTGCGCGCGCGCTGAGCATGGCGGCGTCGGCGATGCCGCGTGTGCGCCGGACGCTGGCGCAGGTTGATGCGGCGAGCGCGCGCGAGATTGCCGCCCGGTGCGTGCGCGCGGCGACGGCAGACGACGCGGAAGAAGCGGTGCGCCACGAACTCGGCGGTCGTTGGCCGCACCTGTTTTCGCCGGAAAACTTGCCCGCCGCGAAACACGGAGAGTAGAATCTAACGCATGCGCATCGAAGCAGTTGGCGACCCGTCAATCTTCCGGCAAACTTAGAAGTTCCTTGCGCCCCGCGCGCTGAACCGGCGGCCACTTCGAGTTAAACTGTGCAAAGCGAGAACCGGCGCGTCCGGTCTTCCGCTAAAATTTGGGATTGACAGGAAAAATTGATAACTTGAACTTTGCGAAAAGGGGCGTTTTCGTCGTTTAATCTAAAAGGCGGGACGATTCGCCCGGACTTAAGCGCGTGCCCATCGTCTGAAGTTAGCACGCGCGCAGAGGATCAAGACTTCGACGCGGCGATTTTTACGCGGCCACTGCCCCGGCCATACGCGCCCGCGTCGAAGCATAGGGAAGCAGAGTGCATTATGAGTAAAGTTCTATTTGCGTTTGTCATTGGGCTGGCGCTTTCTGCGCCGCTGGCAGCGACAGCGAGTGCGCAATCGCGGCTCGGCCCGGCGGAAGACGATTCGCCCGCCCCCAGTTCGACGCCGACCAGAGGCGAAGTTAAAAAAGCGACGCCGAAAAGCGACGCGCCCGCCGCCGCTGCCAAGCCCACACCCAAAAGCGAACCCCGAAGCGACAGCCCGAAAGGCGACGCCGCGAAAACCGGCGCGCAAAAAACGCCGACCGTGCTGACCTCGGCTGCCGCCACAGCGCCCGCCCCAAACATCTCGACGCCCGCGAACACCACGAGCGACGGCGCGCCGAAGACTTCCGGCTCGCCGCTGCCCGTCTTCGGCAGCCCTTCGATAAAGAACGTGCCCGCCCCGCCGAAATATGAGCCGCCGACGCCGCTCAAAGCCGCCGAGAC
>DASQDV010000206.1:0-3198 GCA_035633995.1 Pyrinomonadaceae bacterium
AGTGACGGCGGGCGCAGGGCGCAACAGCCCGAACGTCAACCGCTACTTCGACCAGCCGTTCATCGGCTTCACCGCGCTCGGCGGTCTCGACACCGGACGCCTGCCGACGGATCGCCCGCACGTCTTCAAGTTCTACGGCGCATACACGCTGGACTGGGCGGAGCAGTTGGGCTTCGGTCAAAACAACTCGACCGAATTCTCCGGCTTCACCACCCTCCAGAGCGGCACGCCTCTGACGACGCGCTTCACGTTCTTCAGCATCGACAACCAGATTCTGACACGTCGCGGCGACCTCGGCCGCACCGATGCGTTCACGCAGACCGACTTCGCTCTGCGTCACAAGTATCGCTTCGGCACGAACGAGCGGTTCACGATGGTCTTCGATCTGGACATCCTGAATGCCTTCAACGAGTCGAACGTGCTCGGCGTCTTCGAGAACATCGCGCCGGGTCTGAACTTCGCGGGCGAAGACTTCGGCCTCTCGTCAGACCGTGCGACGGCTGAGGCGCAGTTCCAGCGGCAGAACACCGCCGCCGCCATCAACACCGCTATCAACGAGAACGGCGGGCGCGACGCGCGCTACGGACAGGCCAACTCCTTCCAGGGCGGCAGGCAGGTTCGCTTCGGCTTCCGCTTGCTGTTCTAAACTGTCAACCACTGGCACCAACTCGATAGCCCGTCCGGTCTGACCGGACGGGCTTTTTTTACTTCCGGTAAAGTAAAATAATGACGTTCCAAACTGCCGCCGACAATTGCGCGAGAAATTCTATATCGGTTTGAGCGTGATTCATGTCAGAGATGCCTGCTGCCGGCGGGCGGTTCTTCGAGTGAGCGTGACGCGCGGTTGCCGCAGGCGATACTGACGTTGACGCTTTCGAAAGCGAATGATTGTGATGACGAAAAAAATGTTCGTGGCCGCTTGCGCATCGCTGCTCCTGTGCGCTGTGAGTTGCACGCGTCCGGTGGGAGTCGTGAATCAGTCTCAGTCGTCGTCTGCGGGTTCGCCGAGCGAGGCGCAAAGCAAGCCTTCGGCGGCGGCAGAGCCTTCATTGATTTCCGCAGAGGGCACGGACGCAGCCGAGCCCGCTTTAGTGGCAGGACGCGACGGGACGGCCTTCGTCGCGTGGGTCGAGCATCGCGGCAAGGAGGCCGACGTTTGGTTCGCACATCTCGGCGGCGATGGTCAACGGCGCGGCCAGCCCGTGCGCGTTAATGCGAAGGCTGGCGAGGCCACCGCATGGCACGGCGACCCGCCAACGCTCGCCGTTGCGCCCGACGGCACAATCTACGTCGTGTGGACGGCACGCGCGGCGGAGAAGGGGCACGCCAACACGCTCTACCTCTCGGCCTCGCGCGACGGCGGGCAAAGTTTCGCCGCGCCCGTCAAAGTCAACGACGACGAGAAGCCGTGCGCGCACGGCATGCACTCGCTGGCCGTCGCCTCGGACGGGCGCGTCTATGTGGCCTGGCTCGACGAGCGAAACGTCGCGCCGCCCCCGCCCGCGCCGCCCAACTCCGGCCACGCGCAGAAGGAGAGCAACAGCGAGGTCTTCTTCGCCGCCTCGTCCGACGGCGGGCGCACCTTCTCTGCGAACCGGCGCATCGCGAGCGAAGTTTGCCCGTGCTGCAAAACCTCGCTCGCCGTCAGCGCGGACGGGCGCGTGTATGCGAGTTGGCGACAGGTGTTGCCCGGCGAGTTTCGCCACATCGCCGTCGCCTCTTCGACGGACGGCGGGGAGACGTTTTCTCAGCCCGTCGTCGTCAGCGACGACAAGTGGCAGATTGCCGGGTGTCCGGTTTCGGGCGCGGCTCTCGTCGCCGCGACGGACGGCGCGCTCCATGTTCTCTGGTACACGGCGGGCGAAGCGGGCACGCCCGGCCTCTACCGCACAGAGTCGCGCGACGGCGGGCGCACGTTCGCGCCGCGTGAAGCCCTTGCGCGGAGCAGCGGGCGCGGCACGCCGGTCTTGCTTGCGGGCGAGCGTCTCGCGGCGGTCTGGGAAGAGAGAGGCGAGGGCGGCGCGTCCGATATTGCTATGGCGCAACTTGCGGAGGGCAACCAGCGCCGCGCGAAGGGGGGCGTTGTGCTCGCGCGTGCGGGCGAACTGCCGGTCGCATCAATGACGGGCGAGCAAATGTTCGTCGCCTACGTCTCGGAGAAGGAGGGGCGGCGCGGCGTCTGGCTCGTGCGCGCGAAACCGTCCGCCTGATGAGACGTTCATAAAAAAGTAAGAGCCAGCCGAAGCGCTGACTCTATCTCTATCGCGGGTTGGAATTGGATTGTTCTCTCGGTGCGTGCTCTCTGAGTTCTCTGTGACTGAGGTGACGGTAAGTGCTACTTACAATCACTCAAACCACGCAGGCACAGAAGACGCAGAGCGGGCACAGGGAAGATGCTATAGGACGCGCGCTAACAGTGTGCGTCCTATTTTTTATCTCTCGGCACGAGGCGCGCGCCGAGTGGGACGTACTGCTTCTTGCTCAGGTCAACGCCGACGATGTAACAACCGCTTGCGCCGATGCGCCGGTTCGGGCTAAAGGTGAGGGGCGGGACAACGCCCGTCTTGAAATCCCTCAACTGTTCGAGCGAAGCGACGAGCGTGGTGCGGTTCAGTTGCCGGCTGCTCAGTTTCGTCGCCTCGACAAACGCTTTCGCCGCGCCGTAGGCGACGGCCTGAAACGCGGGGCTGCTCAACTTGACGCCGCTCTTCTGCATGACCGTGACGAACTCCGTGAAGTCGTCCTGTCCGGGCAGGGCGGCGGGGTAGGCGAGGAAAATTTGCGGTGCGATTGAAGCGGGCGCGTTGAATGCGCCGTGCCCGATCATGACCACCGAACTGAACAGCGCGGCGTTGAGCTTCGCCGCCTCCATCGCGCGCGTAAGCTCTGTGAACTGCTCCGCGTTGCCGAAGAAGAAGATGCCGTCCGGTTTCTTCTGCGCCATCAACTCGACCAACTTCTCCGCCGAAAAATTGGCGCGCGTGTAAGCCTGTTCGGCGACGATCTCCATCGGGTAGAGCTTCGCCTGCGCCTGCACGCCGGAGAGCGCATCCCGGTCAAACTCGCTGTCGGTGCTGATGACGGCGACGCGCGACGGTCGCTCTCCGAACTTCCCGGCGGCGAAATCGACGAGCGCGCGCGCCTGATCATTGAAGGTCGGGAGCAGGTAGAAGACGTAAGGGTTGGGCGGAACCGACA
>DASQDV010000207.1:0-2898 GCA_035633995.1 Pyrinomonadaceae bacterium
CAGTACCCCCTGCCGAGTTTGCCGGAGCCTTATCCCGGCGGCATCGGCCATTCCATGAAGCATCCTTCGGGCACGCTTGCTCTGGCCGAACGCCTGCACAAGCTGCACATACTTGAGAGCAGCGGCAACGGTAACGGGAATGGCAACGGTAACGGCAATGGGAATGGCAACGGTCATCACGCCGAAACTGATAACGCGGCGACCACAATTCCGACCGTGCCCGCTTCGTTCATAGACGATCTCGGCGCTTTCGACTTCGCGGAGATGGAGACGCCTTCTTTTCTCTTTCTCGAAAGCACCGCCGCCGCCCTTTTCGCGCGCGCCGCGCGGCAGGCCGAGAAACTTACTTCTTCGACAACCGAAGTCACCAATGGTTACAGCATCAAGACCAACCCGGACGAGCGTTTGATCAAGCTGGCGCTGGAATCAAACTTTCTGGCCGAAGCCATCAGCCTGCTCGAAGTCCAGAAAGCCCTCAAAACGGGATTCAAGCCGGAGCAGGTGATCCTGAACGGCCCCGGCAAATGGTGGCCGCAAGGGTTGCTGCCCACCTCGCCCATCCACGCCGTCTTCTGCGATTCGCTCGCAGACCTCCGGCGCGTGGTCGCAAGCGTCGAGCGGAAGGAACTGCAAGCGAAGATCGTCGGCGTGCGCCTGCGCACGCCCACCGTCGGCTCGCGCTTCGGCATCCCCGTCGATACGCCCGACGCGCTCGAAACACTTGTTGCGGCCATCGGGACGCTGCCGCGCGACGCCGCCTTCGGCATCCATTTCCACATGGCGAGCAGCAACATCGGCGTGCGCCAGTGGTGGCATCTCTACGAGTCTATGCTCAGGTGGTGTCGCTCCATCGAGACGCTTTCGGGGCGGCGCATCGAATGCCTTGACGTGGGCGGCGGCTGGTTCCCGGACGACTGGCAGACTGACTCCGGCGATCAGTTCGCCGCCGCCATCGCGCGCGCTCGCCAATTTTTGCCGCACGTCTCGCAGATTATCTCCGAACCCGGCAAGGCGATGGCGCAACCTTCGACGGCGCTGGCGATGCGCCTGCTGGAACTGGAAGTGTCGGCTGAGGGCGAGGTCAAAGAGGCCGTCGTTGACGGCTCGATTGCCGAACTGCCAATGCACTTTTTCCAGCCGCACCGGATTCTGCACAGGGATTCGCAGACGGGCGAGTGGCGTGCGCTCGGGCGCGGAAAGACGCCGCTGCTGGGCAGGCTGTGTATGGAGCACGACATCGTGGCGTGGAACGTCGAATTGCCCGCGGGCGCGAGCGCGGGCGACCTTTTAGTTTTCTGTGATGCAGGAGCTTACGATAGGAGTATGTCTTATGTCTTTGGCCGAGGGTAATGAACTGCGGGAAGTGAACGAGACGGATTTGGTGGACGTGCGTGGCGCGATAGAGAAGTGGGAACACTTCCCGGCGTCGGCGATTTTTCATCACGGCAAGCCCTGCTGCCGCGTCGCGCGCGAATGGATTTTCTCAACCGACTACTCACAGTTGAACGGCGAAAATCCGCTCACGGGGCCGCGCTGGCTCCGCTTGAAGTACAAGTGGGGGCCGAGCACGTGGCCGATCAGTTGGTGCGAAGCGGTGCGGCGGAAGACGCTCGACTGCGGCGCGCTGGCGTCGATGGCGAATGAAGTGTTCCTCATGCGCGGCGTGAAAAGTTATCCCGCGCAGTTCATCCAGCAGTACACGGAGGAAGCCACGCGTCACTGGCGCGAGAGTTGGGAGGGCGACGACGCCTCCGACCACTGGATCAAGGAAGACCTGATCTATCACGAAGCGTGCGCCGTCGTGGTGCGTGAAGGTGAGATCAGGTTGTGGGATGCGAGCGCCGGATGGTGGATGAACCCGAAGCAGTTTGGCGGCTACGGCGGGCTGGTCGCCCTGCGCGTCTTCGCCCCTCAGGCTGATTTCAGTTGGGGCGCTCACCGCGTCGTGCCGGGCAGGTGGCAAAGGATTCAAATCGAAGGCCAGAGTCTAGCCTTCGCCAGCGCGGGGTGATGCGAACGAGCCGCGCCAGCTTAAGGCGCGCTCGGCCAAATTATTAACATCATCCGGCACCGCACTCCGGGCTATTTGCAGACGGGTGCAGGTGCCGGTGATTGGGGTCGCAGGCGTCCCGCCCTTCTACCTGTCGGAGGCGTGTCCCCGGTGCGGTTTCCTGAGGGCGCGGCGCGGATGTGAGTGCAGCCGCTGCCTGAGGAGTTCAAGCGCGGCGGCGCATTACACGACTTGCTCTTGCGTTATACGCAGGGGCTGCTTTTGCAGACCTCACAACTCGCCGTGTGCAATCGCCTGCACTCGATTTCCGAAAGGCTGGCGCGCTGGCTCCTGATGAGCTGTGACCGCTGCGCGTGCGTAGATTTACCGTTCACCCGACGAATTTCTCTCTCTCTGATGCTCGGCGTGCGTCGCGCGGGCGTGACCGAGGCGGCTCTCGTCCTCCAGGCCGAAGGCTATATCAACTACCGGCGCGGTCACATTCAAAACGTTGGGCGGGAAGGGCTGGAAGATTACACTTGCGCTTGCTACGAAGTCTATAAAGTGGAGTTGACTTTCTGACCGCGTAAGCCTTCTGCCTGTCTCTGCGAAGCCGCAGCACCCCCTTATATTCATCCTTCATCCATCAATCGTGAGGCGGCTATATTATTGCCCCGATTGAGTTGTGCTCGATGAGGCGGCGCGCCGTGCGTGAAGCCTCTTGCGCTGGCCTTGTTTGGTACCGCCTCCAGGTGGTATTTTGGGGTAAATCATTCCCGACAGCGTCGCGTCTCCAGGACTGTTGCCCCTCTCGCAGCCTCTGCGTTACGCATTCTCTACGGTTCGCCTTGCGAGCCGGACAGTCTGCAACGTCTCAAGGAGGTATATCAATGTTCATACGTTCTTGC
>DASQDV010000208.1:0-2762 GCA_035633995.1 Pyrinomonadaceae bacterium
TACAGCGTCGTGCGCCTGCACGTCGAGATGAGCGCGGCGGAGCGCGCGGCCTACGAAGCGGAGCGCGCCGTCTTCAAAAGTTTCCTGCGCGAGAAGAACATACGCCTGAGCAGCCTCAGCGGCTGGCAACTGTTCATCGCGGCGAGCGCGCGAAGCGAGGCGGGCAGGCGCGCCATGATGGCCTACCGCGAATCGAAGCGCATCGCCCTGGGCACGGACGCGAAACTGCGCGTGCTTTCGGAACTGCTTCGCAGGCACAGGCGCGACCGCGTGCTCATCTTCACCGCCGAGAACGAGATGGTCTATCGCATCAGCGAACAATTCTTAATCCCCGCCATCACGCACGAGACGAACATCAAGGAGCGGCGCGAATGGCTCGCCGCTTTCAACGCGGGCGACGTGCTCGCGCTCGCCACGTCGAAGGTCTTGAACGAGGGCGTGAACATCCCCGCCGCGTCCGTCGCCGTCGTCCTCTCCGGGTCGGGTTCGACGCGCGAACACGTCCAGCGACTCGGCCGCATACTTCGCAAGCAGCCCGACAAAGAGGCGACGCTTTACGAAGTCGTCACGCTCGACACGACCGAAGAGGGCATCAGCCGCAGGCGCGGCGGCGAACAGTTTCAAGGGCGCGCCGCGCGCGGCGCGCATCAAGATTTCCTGAACGAGTTGTGATTTATGTTGACCTCAGACCTCGCACTGAGCTGGCAGCGCGGCAATCAAATCAGGCCGCGCTACATCGAGACGGAAGACGAAGGCTGGTTGGACGCGGCCTCCGCTCTCATCGAACTCTTTCGCGAGCATCGCGGCCTGACGCGCGCCGAACTCGAAACGGCTCTCGAAGATTACGTCGGCACGGGCACGGACTACAAAATCCTGCGCGGCCTGATCAAACTGCTGCTGGATCGCACGGAGTTTGCGGCGGGCATCGAAGTTGTTCCCTTCGAGTTGCGCCGCGCCGCGTTTCTCAAGGCGCGCGGCACGCATCCGGTGACCGAGGAGAGCGTGCGCGGGCAAATTCTGGAAGAAGCGGCGCGCGAACTCGCGTGCGCGCCGGAGTTGATGCGCGCGAATTTGTACGCGGACTTGCCGAAGAACCAGCGCCTCGTCGAGTTTGAAGAGACGGACGCGCGCTCGCTGCTCGAACTCTACAACGTGTCGCAGGCGCAGGCCTTGCTGTATCGCTCTGTGCGTATGCGCCTCAGCGTAGAGCCGCAATCGGCGGAAAATTACCGCGAACTCTTCGGCGCGATCAAAGCGTATCGCCTGATTCACACGATCAAGGGAAGCGCGACGGGCGGCTACGAAATCGCGCTCGACGGCCCCGTCTCGATGTTTCACCGCTCGCAAAAGTACGGCATCCAGATGGCGGTCTTTCTGCCCGCGCTGCTTTTGTGCAAGGGCTGGCGCATGCGCGCCGAGATCGCGCAGCGGGCGAACAGCAACAGCGGCGGCGGGGGCACCCTCTTCTTCGAGATGACGAGCGAGGGGCACGCCCTGCGTTCGCATTACCTGAGCGTGACGCCTTACGAGAATCCCGTCAGGGAAAAACTGCTGAACGCCTGGGCGCGTTTCGAGAGCGAGTGGACGCTTGCGGAGAGCGGCGAGATCATCAACCTCGGCGCGGGCGCATTCATCCCCGATTTCGTGCTGCGACATGCGGCGACGGGGCGCACCGTCTATCTTGAGATTTTAGGTTTCTGGACGCCGCAACATCTCAGGGAACGTCTGGAGGAACTCAACAGTAACAACTTCCGCGATTATCTCATTGCCGCGTGGGACGAACTGCGCGGCAGCCGCGAACCCTTGTTGACTGAGCCGCCGCACACGATCATCTTCAAGCGTTCGCTCGATCCGGCGACCGTCGAGTTGGCCGTCAATAAATTGTTTTCGGAAGACTGACAAAGTGTTCCCGGAAGACTGAGGCGCGTATGAAAACTTTCAACCTCTGCTTTCTCGGTTTCGGCAACGTTGGCCGCGCGCTGGTGCGTCTGCTCGATGAGAAGTCCGGGGAGATGCGCGAGCGGTACGGCATCGAATGGCGCATCGCGGGTGTGGCGACGCGCCGCATGGGTTTCAGGCTCGCGCCGCCGGAAGGTTTTGAGGTCGAATCGCTACTGGCGGGTGAGACGCGCGCGCCGGAGAGTGCGTTGCAGCCGGAGAACGTGCGCGAGTGGCTGGCGGCGGCGCGCTGCGACGTGATGTTTGAAACTACTTCGCTTGAGCCGCTGACGGGTCAGCCCGCCGTCGAACATGTGCGCGTGGCTTTGGAGTCGGGCGCGCACGTCGTCACGGCGAACAAGGGCACAATCGTGCACGGCTATCGAGAGTTGAACGCGCTCGCGGCAGAGCGCGGCAGGCGCTTTTTGTACGAGGCGACGGTGGCGGACATGCCCGTCTTCTCGCTGTTCCGCGAATGCCTGCCGACGGCGCGCCTGCTCGGCTTTCGCGGCATCTTCAACTCGACGACCAACGTGATCCTTGAAGAAATTGAGCGTGGCGGCACGTTCGCGGAAGGCGTTGCGCGGGCGCAGGCGCTCGGCGTCACGGAGACCGACCCGGCTTACGACGTTGACGGCTGGGACGCGGCGGTGAAGACCTGCGCGCTGGCGGCGGTGTTGATGAACGCGCCCGTGCGACTCGAAGAGATTGCGAGGGAAGGGATACGGGGGCTGGATGCGGAAGGCGTGCGCGCCGCGCGGCGCGAGGGGCGGCCATACAAACTCGTGAGCCTCGCGCGCCTTGAAAAAGACGGGCGCTTTCGG
>DASQDV010000209.1:0-19300 GCA_035633995.1 Pyrinomonadaceae bacterium
TGCATCTCTATGCCAAAGGGGTGTCGATCATGGAGCGTTGTGAGGAACTGCTCCCGCGATACCTCAGGTTTATCAAGGGCATCGTTGACTCCGCCGATCTTCCGCTCAACATCTCTCGCCAGATGTTGCAACAGGATCGTCAGGTCGGCGTCATCCGAAAATGGCTGACGAAGAAAGTGCTCGATAGTTTGCAAGCGATGTCGGAAGAGGAGCCGGACAAGTTTCAACTCGTCTGGGAGCAGTTTGGCCGCGCGATCAAGGAGGGCGTGAGTTCGGATTACGATAATAAAGCGCGCATCGTCTCGCTGCTGCGCTTTCAATCTTCACATGATGAGACAAAGCTGACGACGCTGAAAGAATACGTCGAGCGTATGAAGGAAGGGCAGGAGGAAATCTTTTACCTGACCGGAGAATCGCGCCGCATCGTGGAAAACTCTCCGCACCTCGAAGCCCTGAAAGCGAAAGGCTATGAAGTTCTCTACCTGGTGGATTCCGTAGACGAACTGGTGACGCAATACCTGACCGAATTTGAAGGCAAAAAACTCAAGTCGGCGGGAAAGGGAACCGTCAAAGTAGGGGACGAGGAGGAGAGCGCGCAGACGGAAAAAGAGTTGAAGCAAAAGGCTGAGGAATCATCCGAACTGCTCGGCTTCATCCAGCGACATCTGGAGCAGTACGTCAAAGAGGTGCGACCGAC
Source organism: Pyrinomonadaceae bacterium (assembly GCA_035633995.1). Lineage (GTDB taxonomy): Bacteria > Acidobacteriota > Blastocatellia > Pyrinomonadales > Pyrinomonadaceae > JAIVJZ01. Next base: position 698 of record DASQDV010000209.1, read on the forward strand.
CAACCGGCTCACGACCTCGCCCGTCTGCCTCGTCGGGACTGACATGGACTATAGCCCGCAAATGGAGCGCCTCCTGCAAATGGGAGAGGGCACACGACCGAAGCAGCGCCGGATCATGGAGCTAAATCCGCAACACGAAATTTTCAACCGAATGCGCGCACGCTTTCAACAAAATAAAGATGAGGCCGAACTCGGCAAGTATGCCGAGTTGCTTCTGGGCTATGCGCTGCTGGCCGAAGGCTCAAATTTACCCGATCCGGTGAAGTTCAACCAACTCGTTGCCGAATTAATGCTTCAAACCCTGAGCAACGATACTCAAAGCTCTGGATGACCTTAGCGAGTGGCCGACTCTATAGGGTGAAAAAATCTCAGAGCATCGCCTGAGAGCGGCATCTTAGTTCGTACAAAAGAAAATAAGCAGTGATAAGCGCAAACTTATGAGGCTCGCCAGATGAGACTCATAAATTCGGAAGATAAATAGTTCACTGCTAAATGGGATGAGGATTTGATCGCTGGCGCGATGTGCGGAAGCTATGCCTACCATTCAAAAGCCCGTAAATCCCTGTATTTCCAACTAATACAACCCAGCCTCGCAATTAGATTATCGCCACCGCTGAAGAGTGTAAACGAATAAGTCAAGAGCCTTTGATTGGTAAGGATGTGTTGTGCCGCAGTGTGACATCCCATCCGATTTTCTGTACACGTCCAACGATTTCCCGGATGCCTCAAAAGTTTCCGCACCTTGCGCACGCACCAGCGTCGCGCGCCGCCCGAAACACCTCGACGAAGTTATTACGAAGCGCAGAAGCCTCGCCGGTCTAAGTCAGTTAAAGAACATGAAGAGATTTCAGGAGATCAGGTAATGGCGCAGACGCGTTTGAATGAGGACGTGAGGCAAGGCGATCATGCGAGCGTGCCGGATGTGGCTGCGGCGATAGCCTGGGGTGCTTTCATTCTCTGCATCCTTCTGGCCGCTTTGAGTATCTACAGACATCAGCCTCCCGACAGCGTACCGGCCAGCGCAATTCCGACAGACTTTTCATCCGGGCGCGCCCTGCGTCATGTAGAAGCCATCAGCCGCAACTCGCACCCCATCGGTTCACGCGAACACGCCGGGGTCGGTAAATACATTCTTGACGAAGTGGCTTCGATGGGAGTCGCTCCCGCAGAGTTTCAGGAGACGACAGTGGCGACGGATAACTGGGGCATCCCTTATCGTGCCGCAAAGGTCAGGAATGTTCTGGCGAGGTTGAAAGGAACGGGACAAGGCAAGGCCGTCCTCCTGGCTAGCCATTACGACTCGGTAGCGACCGGGCCGGGCGCCGGAGATGATGCGGTCGCCGTCGCAGCGCTGCTTGAAACTTTACGCGCGCTCAAAGCGGGCGCGCCGCTGAAAAACGACGTGATTTTCCTGTTCACGGATGCCGAAGAGATCGGGCTGCTCGGAGCGAAAGCCTTTGTTGACGAGCACGCGTGGGCGAAAGATGTAGGCGTAGCTTTGAACTTTGACGCGAGAGGCACGAGCGGCCCCTCCTACATGTTCGAGACGAGCGATCAGAACGGGCGGCTGATACAGGAGTTTGCACAGGCCGCGCCGCATCCCGTCGCCAGTTCTCTCGCCTATGAAATATACCGGCTGCTCCCGAACGATACCGACATGACCGTCTTCAACCGGGCAGGATTCGACGGACTCAATTTCGCGTACATCGGCGGCTCGACGAAATACCACACGATGCAGGACAGTCTTGCCAACGTTGACGAGCGCAGCCTGCAACATCATGGCTCGTATGCGCTGGCTTTAACCAGACGCTTCGGCAATCTCGATCTGCCTGCGCCGAAACAAGCGAACGCCGTCTACTTTAATGCTTTCGGCGCGCTCTTTTTTCACTACTCGGCGGGCTGGATTCTACCGCTCGCAGGCATCGTCCTCGTGCTGTTTATAGCGGTCATCTTCTACGGTTATAAAAAGCGGCGGGTGACGATTTCAGGACTTGCGCTCGGCGTGCTGTCCTTCGCGCTCAGTGTATTCGCCGTGTTCGGAGTCGTTAAGCTGGCGTGGTGGTTGATATATAGATTCGGCGGCGATGAGTGGCTTCTTCCGGGCGGCAATGCCTACCATGCCAGCTTGTACCTGTTGAGCTTCGTCGCGCTCAGTGTGGCGGTGACGGCAGCCATCTATCTCTGGTTCAGCCGGAGAGCGGATGCGGTCAACCTCACTCTCGGTGCGTTGGTGTGGTGGGTAGTATTGATGGTTGCCGCCGTTTTCTACCTGCCCGGCGGAAGTTATTTGTTGATGTGGCCTTTGCTGTTCGGTCTGGCAGGTGTGGCGATTGCGCTGGCGTTTCCACAACTCGGCCGCGTGAAGATTCTGGCGGTGGCTACACTTTGCGCGATTCCGGGTCTGTTTCTCCTCGCGCCGACGATCTACTCTCTGGGCGTTGCGCTGGCGTTGAGTTCTCCGGCAGAGATGCAAATACCGGTCGTCTTGTTACTCGGACTGCTCATTCCGCAACTCTACGCTCTGGTTAAGTCTTCCGGGTGGCTGCTGCCCTTAATTATGGCGACTGTGGGCATAGGTCTGATCATCTATGCGCATCAGACCTTCAAATTTGATCAAGACCGTCCCCGGCAGAGCAATATTTTTTACGCGTTGAATGCCGACAGCGGGAAAGCGACCTGGGCTAGCACAGACCGGCAGGCTCATCAGTGGACTTCCGCGTTTTTCCCTAAGGAGAGCGAGAGGGGAAGCATTGAAGAGTATTTGCCGACCAAATACGACGGCTTCTTGAAGCATGCGGCTCCCGCCATCGCATCGAGCGGGCCGGAAGCGGCATTGTTGGATGATCAGACGACAGCGGACGGCGTGCGCGTGACCCGCCTGCGCATCACCTCGCCGCGTCAAGCGCCGATCATCTCGATATACGCGGATGTCACGACGCCTGATCTCAAAGCGACCATCGACGGCAAGAGTATCGGCGACGCAAATAAGCCGACGCCCGTTGATGCCAATCACCGGTGGGGAGTAATTTACTGGGCTGTGCCGCCGGGCGGGATCGAACTGGTTCTCAGGATGAAGACTGCCGAGCCGCTCAAAATCAGTGTCACGGATCGTTCGTACGGCCTCCCGCAAATTCCACAGATGTCTATGACCTATCCCGGCGATGTGGTTCCGTTGCCTTCGGCCTTGAGTGACTCCACTTTCGTGACCAGAAAATTTACTTTCTAGTCCAAATATGTCGAGCGTCTCTCTCCGGTACTTTCACCGCATTGCTATTTTTGCAACTCGTCATGCATACAGAAACGCTGAGGAACGGTCGCCGTCTTAAACCCGAAGTAGGCGCGGATAAGGCTCGGGCAAATCTTCCTTCGGTATCAAATTGCCCTCGATGCGTTTCCCCAACTTTTTGAAAGAATCCTTCTTGCCGGCGATGATGGTAAAACCCGTCGGTTTCATTATTAGTTCGATAACCTTAAGCTGATCGGACTTCGTTAATGATCTGTACAGATCAATCAGGTCTTGCTCCTGGAACAATCCGGTATCCCACAAACACAACTCCCGTCCCTCCTCTTCGACTTGCATCAAGTCAATGAGCTTCATGGTCTGGAGGGTGTTGAATCCATTGATGGCTACCCAGTCCACGTCACAGGTCTTGAACATCGCCATCGCCTCGTCGAAACGATAAGCATTAACGATGGGATGCAGGAAGGCGTCGGCATTAATTGACAACTGGCTCCGGTCACGCTCTGCCTGTGTCGCCGTCGTTCCATATTGATCGGGCGGCAATTGAAGCTTGAGCTGTTGCATGATCTGTTGGCCTTTTAAAAGGTCTGAGCGCTCGGCATCCCAAAGCGTAAGAAGCAACTCGCGCCCCACCAGGCGTTCAAACTCGCCGAACGGGTGGTAATACCAAAGACAGATCACTCCATCGCTCGCTAGCTGCTGACAGAGATTATTCAGTCCCTTCTGCGGGTCTTCGAGGTGATGAACGACGCCCGTAGAAACAATGAAGTTGAATTTCTCCTCAAGGTTCAACTCCAAAATATTCATCTTTTTGAAAGTAATATTATGAATCCCGTGCTTCTCGGCTAATTTCTCGGCGACTTCGAGTGAGGCTTCCGTCAGGTCAATTCCCAGGAACTCAGCTTTCGGGTACTTCTTGGCAAACCCTAAAACCCTCTGCCCTGTCCCACACCCGGCGTCAAGAATTTTCTGGTTACTGAGAGGGTCTGTCCCGCAAAGGAAGTAGAACAAATTCGCAATGTCAAACGATAAGCTCGTACCGACAGTCGGGCTCGGATAAGGATATTTCGTATACATGGCGACGACATCTTCTGTTCTAACTCTTGACATAACGAATATTCCCGCTCCGGATTCTGTTCAAGGGATGCTCACCCACCAGCAAATGCCGCGCGGGCGCATGCTGAGATAGTTTACACGGCACAGGCAGACGGGGCTGGCCTGTGAAATTATGCAACAACTTCAAAGAAACTACGACCTGAAGGGTCTCATTCACCCTGACCCGCAGACACAAACTTACACCTGTGCCGGGAGAGTTGTTTGAATAAATAGCTGTTCGCCTCTGCTGCCGAGGGCACAACGGATGTCAAGTAAGATAGACGCATACGCTGAGTTTGGTTCCGACATGAATAGATCATCTTCGTCTCTGGTTGAACTGCTGCGGGGCAGGGCATTGCATCAACCCGACCGCCTTGCGTACACCTTTCTTGCGGGTGGAGACGTGGCTGAAACCCATCTCACTTACGGAGAATTAGACCGGCGGGCGCGGGCTATTGCGGCGCAACTTCAGGCACGGGGTATGGAAGGGCAACGCGTTTTATTGCTCTACCCGGCGGGGCTGGAATACATCGCGGCATTCTTCGGATGCCTCTATGCGGGGGCTGTCGCCGTGCCGACTTATCCGCCGCGCCTTAATCGGAATCTACTCCGACTTCAAAGCATCGTGGCCGATGCCGGAGCAGCGATGGCGCTCGCCACCGAGTCGCTCTTATCCAGAGTCGGGCCTTTACTCGAACAGTCTCCTGAATTACAGAGACTCCCCTGGCTAGCCACCGACAATCTTGCCGGGAACCTCTCCGAAGAGTGGCGTGAACTTGCTGCGAACGGCGACACTCTGGCTTTCCTCCAATATACCTCCGGGTCTACCGCCGCGCCGAAAGGTGTGATGGTGAGTCACGGCAATCTTCTTCATAACGAGCGACTGATACAGAAAGTATTTCGACAAACAGAGGAAGCAGTCATTGTGGGTTGGCTGCCTCTCTATCACGACATGGGGCTGATCGGGAACGTGATTCAGCCTTTGTACCTCGGCGCACGATGTATCCTCATCTCGCCGGTAGCTTTTCTGCAACAGCCCTTCCGGTGGCTCCAACTCATCTCGGAATACAGGGCAACGACGAGCGGCGGCCCGAACTTCGCTTATGACCTGTGCGTGCGCAAAATTACGCCGGAAGAGCGCGCGAGTCTGGATTTAAGCAGTTGGAGCGTCGCTTTCAACGGCTCAGAACCTGTCCGCGCCGACACGCTGGAACGGTTTGCGACGACTTTCGCTTCCTGCGGCTTTCGTCGTGAAGCCTTTCACCCGTGTTACGGACTCGCGGAAGCGACGCTCCTGGTGAGCGGAAGAGACGGAGCCAATCTGCCGATTGTGAATCATGGCGGCGCGCTGCCGCCGCGTGAGAATGGGACGGGTGGCGAAGCGGCGGACGCTACCCGGAGCCGCAGTGCGCTGGTGGCGTGTGGTGGAGCATTGCCGGAGCAAAAAGTGCTGGTAGTTGATCCGGAGTCACGAGTTGAGTGTCAGCCGGGCGAAGTGGGCGAAGTCTGGGTGAACGGCCCAAGCATTGCGCAGGGTTACTGGAACCGTCCTGAAGAGACAGAGCACACCTTCCGCGCCCGACTGGCAGACACCGGCGAAGGCCCTTTTCTCCGCACGGGCGATTTGGGCTTTTTACAGGACGGGGAATTATTTATCGCCGGTCGTCTGAAAGACCTGATCATCATTCGCGGTCGCAACCACTATCCTCAAGACATCGAACGCACCGTCGAACTGTGCCACCCGACTTTACGACCCGGCTGCGGCGCGGCGTTCTCCATTGATGAAGCGGGTGAAGAGCGGTTAGTGATTGTTCAGGAATTGGATCGGCGAGAACAGTCGGATGCGAGGCCGGTTATTGAAGCCATCCGGCAAAAGGTGGCAGAGGAGCATGAGGTGCAGGTGTCCTCCGTCGTGCTCGTCAAACCGGGGAGTATCCCGAAGACCACGAGCGGGAAGATTCAGAGACGTGCCAGCCGCGAGGCGTTTCTCGGCGGTGAACTGAAAATCTCAGCCGAGTGGCGGGAGGATGTCTCAGCCCGCACGCAGGAAGCCCCACACACAGACCCGGCCATCTCTTTCGACAGCAGGGAGACAGTCGAATCGTGGCTTCGGGCGCAGGTCGCGGCGAGAGCGGGCGTGCGCGCCGAGATGGTTGATGTCAACCGTCCGTTCACAGAGTACGGCCTCGATTCTCTGATGGCAATCGAGTTGATGCACAGCATCGAGACCAGGCTCGGAGTTTGCATCTCCCTTACAGATTTTCTACAGGGTTCGAGCATCGCGCAGATCGCCGAACAGTCAATGACCCATAGGGAAGACGCCGCACGCGAAAACGTCGCCGGTCTTTCAGCCGCGCGGGAGGCGGCGACGGAGTTTCCTCTTTCTCACGGCCAGCAAGCGCTGTGGTATCTCTATCAACTCGCGCCGGAGAGTACGGCCTACAATATCTCTGCGGCCGTGCGCATCAAGGGCGGGTTGAAGCCGGACAAGCTCCGCCGCGCATTTCAGATGTTGGTGGCGCGTCATCCTTCGCTGCGTACAAGTTTCAGTGCGCCGCTCAAAGAGCCGTTACAAAAGGTTCACCAGAGTGTCGGCCTCTCCTTCGAGATTGAAGACGCCGCGAACCGCGACGATGCCGCGTTGCAGGAGCGGCTCGTCGAAGAAGCTCACCGCCCATTCAAACTTGAGCAGGGTGCGCTTCTGCGCGTGAGCGTGTTTACGCGTCCGGCCGGGGAACACGTTCTGCTGCTATCAGTCCATCACATCATCGCCGATTTCTGGTCGCTGGCGGTTCTCATACAGGAGTTGGGGGCGCTGTATGAAGCGGAGGAATCGGGCGTTCGCGCCGAGCTTCCACCTTTGAGTCTCCAATATGCCGATTATGTGCGCTGGCAGGAGCGCGTGTTGTCGGGCAGCGTAGGAGAGAAGTCCTGGAAATACTGGGAGAAGCAGTTATCGGGCGAGTTGCCGGTGTTGAACCTGCCCGCCGACAGACCGCGCCCGCCCGTGCAAACTTTTCGCGGAGCGTCCCAACCCTTCAAGTTGAGCAGGGAGTTGACGGGGAGACTCAAGGCGCTCGGCACGGCGCGCGGGGCTACTCTCTACATGACATTGCTCGCGGCATTCGAGACGCTTCTCTATCGTTATAGCGGCCAGGAAGAGATCATCGTCGGGTCGCCCGTCGCAGGCCGGAGCCGGGCTGAGTTAGCCGGGCTGGTCGGATACTTCGTCAACCCCATAGCTTTGCGTGCGAATCTATCCGCCAATCCGACGTTCGAGTCTTTTCTGGATCAAGTTCGCCAAACTGTTCTGGGCGCTTTCGAACATCAGGATTATCCCTTCCCTCTGCTGGTAGAAAAATTGCACCCGCACCGGGACGCGAGCCGCTCGCCGATTTTTCAGGCGATGTTCATTTTGCAGAGGGCGCACCTGTTTGACCTTGAAGGACTCGCCTCGTTTGCGTTGGGCGAAACGGGCGCACACATGAAGCTGGGAGAACTGGCGCTCGAATCAATGGCGCTGGAGCAGCGGGTCGCGCAGTTCGATCTGACATTGATGATGGCCGAAGTGGACGGCGCACTTGGGGCATCGTTGCAGTACAACTCGGAACTCTTTGCGCCGGCCACGATTCGTCGAATGGCGCAGCATTTCGAGACCTTGCTGGAAAGCATCGCGGCTGCTCCCGCACAGACCGTTTCGACGCTTTCGTTATTGCCGGAGGCCGAGCGACATCAACTGCTGCGGGACTGGAATGACACGAACGCCGTTTATCCCGCCCATCAATGTATTCACCGGTTGTTCGAGGCACAGGTTGAACGAACGCCCGACGCCGTCGCGCTGACCTGTGAGAACGAGCAGGTCACTTACGCTGAGTTGAACCGGAGAGCTAACCGGCTGGCGCGATTCATACAGGAGCTTGGAGTCGAACCGGAGGCGCTGGTCGGTATCCTGATGGAGCGCTCGGTCGAGATGATGGTTGCGCTGCTCGGCACGCTGAAGGCCGGCGGCGCATACGTGCCGCTCGACCCGTCCTACCCGGCGCAACGTCTAGCTTTCATGCTCGAAAATGCGGGAGTGAAAGTGCTGCTCACGCAGCAACGTCTGGCGGCGGGAACTGAGGGCGTGGCGGCGCGGGTTGTCTGTGTAGATACGGACTGGAATGACATCGCTGTGCGCGGGGCGGAGAATCTGGAAAACAGTACGAGCGCGGGTAACCTCGCATACGTGATTTACACCTCCGGTTCGACGGGTGAACCGAAGGGCGTCATGGTTGGTCATCGCAACGTCGTCAACTTCTTCACCGCGATGGACGAGCGCATCGGCAGCCGAGCGGGCGGAGCGACGTGGCTGGCGGTCACAAGTATTTCCTTCGACATCTCCGTTCTGGAACTGTTCTGGACGATCACGAGAGGCTTCAACGTCGTTCTCCAGCGAGAACCGGAAAGATCAGTTCTCGCCGCCACGCCGACGGTCAGGCGAACGAACAGGGAGATGGCTTTCAGCCTCTTTTATTTCGCCAGCGACGACGATGAAGCGAGCGCAGACAAGTACAGGCTGCTCATCGAAGGAGCGAAGTTTGCCGACCGACATGGCTTCGCGGCGGTGTGGACTCCCGAACGCCATTTCCACGCCTTCGGTGGTCTCTACCCTAATCCTTCAGTCACCGGTGCGGCGCTCGCCACCATCACCGAGCACATCCAGATCAGGGCGGGCAGCGTGGTGATGCCGCTGCACAGTCCGATCAGGGTCGCGGAGGAATGGTCGGTCGTGGACAACTTGTCGAAGGGCAGGGTGGGCGTCTCTTTCGCCTCCGGGTGGCACGCGGACGACTTCGTGTTTGCGCCGCATGAGTACGCCCGGCGCAAGGAAGCGATGTTGAGCGGCATCGAAATTGTGCGCAAGCTGTGGAGAGGAGAGGCTGTCACATTTCAGGGCGGCGCGGGAAATGACGTGGAGGTGAAGATTTGCCCGCGCCCCGTTCAACATGAACTCCCTTTCTGGATCACTGCCGCCGGTAGTCCTGAGACATTTCAAATGGCGGGCGAATCGGGAGCTAATCTCCTGACTCACCTGCTCGGCCAGAGCCTCGAAGAGTTGAGTGAAAAAATAGAAATTTACAGGCGCGCGTGGCGCGAGCATCATCCGCAGCAGGGTGAAGGTCGCGTCTCGCTCATGCTTCATACTTTTGTCGGAGCAGATGCCGCCTCTGTCCGCGAAAAGGTGCGGCAGCCTTTCATCAATTACCTGCGCAGCTCTTTCGGCCTGATCAAAAATCTGGCGCGCAGTCTGGGGCAGGATATCGAAGGGGAAAACTTTACAGAGGATGACATGCAGGCGCTGCTCTCGCACGCCTTCGACCGGTACTTTGAGACCAGCGGGCTTTTCGGGACGCCGGACGGCTGCCTGCGAATTGTCGAGCGGCTGAAGGCGATTGGCGTTGACGAGGTGGCTTGCCTCGTTGACTTCGGCGTTGATTTCGAATCGGTGATGTCGAGCCTCGACTATCTGAGCGCGGTCAAAGAACAGAGCAACCGGAATGGCGATGCGCCGGAGGAAGACTATTCGCTCCCGGCACAGCTTCAAAGGCACAGTGTCTCTCACCTGCAATGCACTCCTTCGATGGCGAGCATGTTGGCGGCGGAGCCGGGAACGCTCTCCGCTCTCCGTTCCGTGCGTCAACTGTTGCTGGGCGGCGAAGCGCTCCCCGCCGCACTCGCGGCTCACCTGAGCGCTGAACTGGCGGCTGAGATTCACAACATGTACGGGCCGACGGAGACGACCATCTGGTCTGCGACGCACCTGTTGTCAAAGCACGGGGGCAGCGTGCCTATCGGTCGCCCGGTTGCCAATACCCAAATCTATATCCTCGACCGTCAACTGCAACCCGTCCCCGTCAATGTGCCCGGCGAATTGTTCATCGGAGGCGCGGGGGTGGTGCGCGGGTATTTGAAGAGACCGGATTTGACCGCCGCAAGATTCGTTCCCGACCCGTTCGGCAGCGACGGCGGCGGGCGTCTCTATCGAACCGGTGACCTCGCACGCTACCTGCCGGGCGGCGACATAGAGTTCCTCGGCCGCATGGACGATCAGGTGAAGGTGCGCGGGCATCGCATCGAACTGGGAGAGATCGAAACTGCCATTGTGCAACATGCGGGCGTGCGCGAGGCGGTAGTCGTCGCGCGCGAGGACACGCCGGGCGATAAACGTCTGGTCGCCTACCTCGTTCCCGCGCAAGGAAGGGCGCAGCAGAGCCGAGAACAGCCTTTAACGCCGGTTGATCCGGAGCGCATCCTGGCCGACCGCCGGGGCTACAGGCTGGCAAACGGGATGATCGTCGCACACCACAGCGGCCTCCAAACCAACATCATTTACCGGGAAGTGTTTGAAGATAAGGTCTACCTGCAACATGGCATCACCCTGAATGATGGCGACTGCGTGTTCGACGTGGGAGCGAATATCGGCCTGTTCACTCTCTTCGCTCATCAGCAGTGCAAGAACCCTGTCGTCTACGCCTTCGAGCCAATTCCCCCGACCTTCGACCTGCTCAGCACCAACGTCGCCCTGTATGGCCTCGACGTGAAGCTTTTTAATTGCGGTTTGTCCGGCGAGACGAAAATGTCGCCCTTCACTTTTTACCCGCACGCAGCCGGTCTCTCCGGTTACGTTTCGGGAGCGGATGAAGACAAGCAGGTGACGAAGTCGATCATCGGAAGTTGGCTTCAAAAGGTCGCGCCGGAGAACAAAGGCGCGGTCTTGCCGCAGGCCGAACTCGACGCCCTGATAGACGAGCAACTCCAAAGCGAAACTTACGTCTGCCAGTTGAGAACTCTCTCGGAGATCATCCGCGAGAACAACGTCGCGCGCGTTGATCTGCTGAAGATTGACGTGGAAGGAAGCGAATACAACGTGCTCGCCGGTCTCGATGAGGCCGACTGGGAAAAGATCAGGCAGATCGTCATCGAAGTGCACACCGAGGAACTACTTGAGCGGATCACAGTTCTGCTTGAGAGGCATGGCTTCAACCTCTCCGTAGATGAGACCATTCTCGTCGAAGAGACGGACGGAGGAGCCGCGACATTTGTTTATACGCTCTATGCCATCCACTCCGCACCGGATAAAGCCCCGGCGGAGACGCAGGACGTTGCTGCGGGGGCTGCGTCCATCACGTCTCTCCCGGCTGCCCTGTCGCTCGGCGAGTTGCGCGACGCGCTCAAAGCTAAACTGCCCGACTTTATGATTCCGTCGGCGTTCGTGTTGATGGACGCGCTGCCATTGACGCCTAACGGGAAAGTGAATCGCCGCGCGCTGCCTCAGCCCGATGCTCGTCAGGCGGAGCGCCGAACCATTGTCGATCTTCCGCGCACGGCGACCGAGAAAGCGCTGGCGGAGGTTTGGATGGAAGTGTTGGGAAGCGCAGAGGTCGGGATATATGACGACTTCTTCGAGTCCGGCGGGCATTCCCTGACGGCCACGCAGTTCGTCTCGCGCGTCCACTCGCTCTTCGCGGTTGACCTGACGCTGCGCAGTTTCCTGAAGTCTCCCACGATCAGCAGCCTCGCCCAAATGGTTGAAGAAAGTCTCATCGCCAAATCGAGCCCGGACAAGATCGACGAACTGCTCGACCTCCTGGAGACGCTCGACGAGGACGAACTCGAAACTTCAACGGAAGACGCTCTCATACCCGACAGCGGCGGCCATAAAAATCGGCTCGCCTGACGGGCGAGCCTGACCCACACGAATTGATGACGGCTCGCGCCTTTCATGCAAAAGCCTATCTCCAAGATGCAGGAAGCTGAGCGGCTGGAACGGCTGAAAAAACTATCACCCGCCAAACGTGCGCTTCTCCTGAAAGCTTTGCAGCGGGAAGCCACGCAAGGGGAAGCACCGGAACGCATCCCCCGGCTCTCTCGCCGCGATGCGATCCCCGCTTCGTTTGCACAGCAGAGCCTGTGGTTTCTTCATCAATTGGAGCCCGACAATCCCGGCTATAACGTGCCCGCCGCGGTGCGCCTGACCGGTCAACTCGATGTCGCCGCGCTTGAGTTGAGCCTTAACGAAATCATTCGTCGCCACGAAGTGCTGCGGACAACGTTTGCCAGCGTCAAAGGCGAGCCGGAGCAGGTCATTCATACGGAGACACAACTGCGAATAGTTGTGCAGAGCCTTCAGGATTTACCCGCCGCCGAGCGAGAACAGGAGGCCGAAAAACTGGCGCTCGAAGAGGTGCGGCGGGCTTTTGATCTCGTGAGCGGCCCGGTGCTTCGTGTGAAGTTGCTGCGCATGGCAGATGAGGAACATATCCTCCTGCTGACAGTGCATCATATCGTTGCCGACGGCTGGTCAATGGGCATTCTCATCAGGGAACTGGCGACACTCTACGAAGCCTTTTCGGTCGGGCAGCCTTCGCCGCTCGCGGAAGTGCCGCTCCAGTATGCGGACTACGCCGCATGGCAACGCGAATGGCTCAAGGGCGAGTCGTTCGCCTCGCAACTGGCATATTGGAAGCAACAACTGGCCGGAGCCCCGGCGGCTCTGGATTTCCCGACGGATCAGCCGAAGCAACCGGGTCAGAGCCACGAGGGTGCGGTGAAGTCGCTGGTCTTGAACAAAGACCTGACCGAAGCGCTCCGCGCCTTCAGTCAACGCGAAGGCGTTACGTTGTTTATGACGCTGCTCGCCGCCTACAAAGTTTTGATGTACCGCTACAGCGAACAGCAGGACATCATCGTCGGGACGCCCATCGCCAACCGCAACCGCGCGCAAATCGAGGGCTTGATCGGCTTCTTCGTAAACATGCTGGCACTGCGCACGAAAGTCTCGGGCGGCCTTCGTTTTCGCGAACTGTTGGCACAGGTGCGAGAGGTTTCGCTGCAAGCCTACGCGCATCAGGACTTGCCCTTCGACAAACTCGTAGAGGTGTTGCAGCCCAAGCGTAAACCGTACCAGACGCCGCTCTTCCAAACCACGTTCGTCTTACAAAATATTCCCCTCTCTCAAACTCTCAGGCTCCCGCGTCTGACGCTCGCGCCCTATGAAATCCCACTCGTTCAATTGCAGTACGACTTTTCCATCACCATCTGGGAGGAGCCGGAGCAGTTGACGGCGCATCTGAAATACCTGACAGCCCTGTTCGAGCCGGAAACCGTGACGCGCATCATCGAAAATTACGAAGCCATCCTGCGTCGCATCGTCGCGCAGCCGGACGTGCGGCTGAACTCAATCGAGATGATGGGCGAGCAGGAGAGAAACATAAAAGTTATGGAAAGCAAAGAGCGTGCGAATGCCAGTCTTAAAAAGCTGCTGACGATTAAGCCGAAAGCGATCAACATTCAAAAGGGTGATCTCGTCAGGACAAGCTATCTGGCGCCGGGCGAGAATCTGCCGCTCGTTGTCGAGCCTGCCGGAGAACCTATCAACCTCGCGGTGTGGGCGAAGGGCAATCTGGAGTTCATTGAAACGGAACTGTTAAAGCACGGGGCGCTTCTGTTCCGGGGCTTCGAGGCCAACACCCTCAACCGTTTCGAACAGTTTGTTACGACCATCTCTCCCCAACTCTTTGAATACCGGGAACGCTCTTCGCCGCGCACATCCATCGGCAGGCAAATCTACACTTCGACCGACCACCCGGCAGACCAGTGGATACAGATGCACAGCGAACACACTTATTCGCATCAATGGCCGCTGAAAATCTGGTTCGGTTGTTTCCAGCCCGCCGAGCACGGCGGTGAGACTCCGATAGCGAGTAACCGGCAGGTGCTCCGGTTACTCGATCCGAAAATCGTCGAGCGGTTCAGGGAACGAAAAGTGATGTACGTCAGGAATTACGGCGATGGTTTGGGAGTCTCATGGCAAACCGCTTTTCAAACTTCCGAGCCGGCCAAAGTCGGAGAATATTGCCGCGAGGCGGATATCAAGCTGGAATGGATGGGCGAAGACCATCTACGGACGTGGCAGGTGCGAGAAGCCGTCAGGCAGCACCCGAGAAACGGCGAGCCGACGTGGTTCAACCACCTCAACATCTACAACGTCGCCACGCTCGACGCCGACGTGCAGAAATCATTGTTGACGATGTTCAGGGAAGAGGAACTGCCTTTCAATACCTATTACGGAGACGGCTCGAAGATCGAGCCATCGGTGCTGGCCGAGATTCGGGAAGCTTACACGCGATCAATAGTGGCTTTCCCGTGGGAAGTGGGCGATGTCCTGATGCTGGACAACATGTTCGTCGCCCACGGGCGTAAACCTTATCGAGGGGACAGAAAGATCGTGGTCGCCATGGGCGACCTGTGCAGCGGTCACGGCTCATAAAAGGGAGACAGCACATGTCCGAGATAAACCTCCAGGGCTTCGCCATTTCGCCACAGCAGCAGCGGCTGTGGCGGCTACAGCAAGACGGCTCAAACTATACGTCGGGCTGCGCCATTGTGCTTGAAGGGCGCGTCGAGCCGGACGCGCTCAAAGCCGCCCTGCGGAGAATCGTCCTCCGCCATTAAATCCTGCGCACCCGGTTTTATCACCCCCCGGCGTTGAAATTTCCTTTGCAGGTGATCGCCGACGATGGCGCGTTTGAGTGGCAGGTGCTCGACTTGCAGAATTTGGACGGGGCGCAACAGGCAGAGAGAATCAACGCCCTGCTTCGAGAGCAGTTGCGGCTCCCCTTTGAGCTTGAGCGTGCGCGACCCCTGCGCGCCCTGATGGCGACCCTCTCCGCCGAGCGCTACGTCTTGCTGCTGACCTTGCCCGCGCTCTACGCCGACTCCTGGACGCTGAGGAACCTGTTCAATGAAATCGGGAACTCATATCAGGCGGGTCTCTCGGAGGGCGACCTGCCCGACGAGGTGATGCAATACACGCAGTTCTCCGAATGGCAAAACAGCCTCCTCGAAGAAATTGACGAAACGGGCGTCGAGCACTGGCGTCAGCACGACCTCTCGAATCAGCCGCCCCTGCCCCTTGAGCACGCCCCGGCAGAACTTCCGAAATACAAGGCCGAGATGCTCTCCGTCACCATCGAGCCTCCCGTGCTCGACCAACTTCAAGCGGTCGCCCGCAGGCACACCCCGGACACCGACGCATTCCTGCTGGCCTGCGCGCACGTTCTTCTGCGGCGTCTCACCGGACAGCCGCAGGTTATCGTCGGCATGACGCTCGACGGCAGAAAGTTCGAGCCGCTGCACGAGGCGCTCGGGCTGTTTGCGAAAACGGTGCCGGTTCAAGTGCATTTTGAGAGGGATTCGCATTTCAGCGAAATCATCACGCAACTTGACGAGTCGCTGCGGAAAGCCAGTGACTTTCAGGAATACTTCGATTGGGGACAGGGCGGAGAAAAGCCCGACGATGCCGCGCCCACGTTACTTTCCATAGGCTTTGAATTTGAAGAGGAGCCTGCCAGCTATACGGCTGGCGGCATTACTTTCTCTCTGCACCGGAGTTATGCCGAGACAGACCGCTTCAAGCTCAAGCTTCGTTGTGTGTCGGCGGGCAACGCGCTCGGCGCGGAATTTCACTACGACCCGGCTTTCCATGCGACCGAGAATATCGAACGGATCGCGCGTTCCTTCAAACAACTCGTTGCAAGCGCCGCCGCCGACCCGTCGCTGCCCGTCAATGATCTGGAAATATTAAGCGACGCGGATCGGCATCAGCTTATCTCCGAATGGAACAACACGCACAGGGATTATCCGCCGCGACAGAGTTTGCATGAGTTGTTCGAGGAACAGGTCGAGCGCACGCCTGAGGCCGTCGCTGTTGTGTATGAAGACACGCAGTTGACTTATCGTGAACTCAACGAGCGTGCCAATCAACTGGCACATCATCTGCAAACGCACGGCGTAGCTCGGGAAGTGCTCGTCGGTGTGTTGATGGAGCGTTCTCTCGAAATGGTCGTCGCGCTGCTGGGAGTGCTCAAAGCCGGCGGCGCATACGTCCCGCTGAATCCTGAATATCCGAAACAGCGTTTGTCGTTCATGATCAAGGATGCACGCCTTTCGGTGGTCTTGAGCCAGACATGGCTGATCGAGAAACTCCCCAGACGGCAGGCGCACATCATCTGTATTGATGCCACAGAGCCGACACTCGACAGTCAGAGCCGCGCCAACCCGGAAACGCCGGTCGAAGCGGAGCAGCCCGCCTACATCCTCTACACGTCGGGTTCGACCGGCCAGCCCAAAGGGGTCGTCATCCCGCACCGCGCCATCACCAACCACATGCGCTGGATGCAGGAACGCTTCCCCCTCACCGCCTCTGACCGCGTCTTGCAGAAGACGCCGTTTAGCTTCGACGCCTCGGTCTGGGAGTTCTACGCGCCGCTGTTGTGTGGTGCGGGATTGATCATGGCGCGTCCGGGCGGGCATCGCGACGGCGCGTACCTGACGGCAGTGATGGCCGAACACGGGGTGACAATTTTGCAGGTGGTGCCGAGCCTGCTGGCGGTGCTGGTGGAGGAAGCAGGTCTGGGCGCGTGCGTGCGTCTGCGGCGGGTGTATTGCGGCGGCGAGGTGTTGACGGCGCAGTTAGCGAGCGGGTTCGCGCAGCGTGCGGCGAGTGCAGGGCTGGAGGTGGAGTTAGTGAATCTGTACGGGCCGACGGAAGCCTGCATTGATGCCAGTTACTGGGCAAGAGAGGCGGCGAGCAGCGGACTCGCGGGCGGGCAGGCGCAGGGTCAGGCGGAATCGGCGACGGAAGCGAGAAGCGTGCCGATAGGGCGACCGGTAGCGAACACGCAGATGTATGTGCTCGACGGTGAGATGAGGGTCGTCCCCGTAGGCGTGACGGGAGAGATATACATCGGGGGCGAGGGGCTGGCGCGAGGGTATCTGAATCGAGGGGGGTTGACGGCGGAGAAGTTTGTGCCACACCCGTACGGTACGGTGCCGGGAGCGAGGCTCTATCGCACGGGGGACATGGGGCGCTATCTGGGCGACGGGCAACTGGAATACATCGGGCGTGCAGACCAGCAGGTGAAGGTGCGGGGGTTCCGCATCGAGTTGGGTGAGATCGAGGCGGCCTTGACCCGGCATCCCGCGATGAAGGAGGCCATCGTCATAGTGCGAGAAGACATCCCCGGCCACCAAAATCTTGCGGCTTATGTAGTACAGAACTTGCAGTATGTCGGGGCTGACCAAAAGGAGGCGTTGGCCGCCCAGCGAGTCGCGCAATGGCAGGACGTGCACAACGATGAAGTGGCGAATGAAACTTCCATCAGTGGCGACCCGACATTCAACATCAGCGGGTGGAAGAGCAGTTACACCCAGGCAGCCATTCCCGAAGCCGAGATGCGCGAATGGCTCGACGCGACGGTGAAGAGAATCCTCGCACAGAAGCCCGCGAGCATTCTTGAGATCGGCTGCGGCACGGGTCTGTTGCTGTTTCGCCTCGCTCCGCATTGCACAAAGTATTGGGGGCGCGACTTCTCAGAGGCGGCTCTGGATTATGTGCGGCAACATCTGCACCTGCTGGACGGCGGTGCGGCGCACGTTCAACTCGCGCAACGCGAGGCGACCGACTTTGAAGGCATCGAGCCGAAATCATTTGACGGAGTAATCATCAATTCCGTAGTTCAATACTTTCCGGGCGTTGACTATTTCGTGCGGGTGCTGCAAGGCGCGATCAGGTCTGTGCGCGAGGGGGGCTTCATCATGGTGGGAGATGTGCGCAATCTTCCGCTACTGGAAGCGTTTCATACTTCCGTCCAATTAGAACAGGCGGAGACCTCGCTCTCGGTCGCACAATTGCGACAGCAAGTGCAGAAGGCTCTGGTTGAAGAACCCGAACTGGTCATCGACCCGGCCTTCTTCATCGCTCTCAAACAACGCCTGCCGGAAATCAACCACGTCGAGATCAATCTCAAGCGCGGGCGCTTTCAGAACGAGTTGAATCGCTTCCGTTACGACGTGATTCTGCACGTGGGAGCCGCGACCCAGCCGGAAGTGAATTTGAATTGGGTTGATTGGGACAAGCAGGGGATGTCTCTGGATTCCGTGCGGCAATTGCTGCGGGAAACCAAACCGGAGTTTTTCGGTTTGACGAACGTTCCCAATGCTCGCGTGCTGCATGCCGTAGAGGCGTGCGTGCTGTTGTCCGGTTTCAGCGAATCCGGCACGGTAGGCGAACTGCGGGAAGCTCTACGGAAAGAGGCGGGCACGGCCGCCGACCCGGAAGACCTGTGGGCTTTGGGCGACGAGTTGGCTTATGAGGTTGACATCACGTGGGCGGGCACGGGCGCGGAGGGACGCTGCGACGTACTCTTTAGCTTGAGGGAGGGAAC
>DASQDV010000210.1:0-6511 GCA_035633995.1 Pyrinomonadaceae bacterium
CACGGGCGACGATTCAGACCTCGGGCAAGTCATCAATTCCATCGGCGGCGCGGGCGCGAACATGTTGTTCCTGCGTTTCGGGCGCACGGCCGAGAAGCAGGCCGACCTCGAAGGCGCGCGCATCATGGCCGAGTCCGGCTACGACCCGCGCGACATGGCAAACTTCTTCAAGACGCTTCAGGCCAAGAGCGGCGGCCAGCGCACGCCCGAATTTTTGAGCGACCATCCCGATCCGGGCAACCGCGTCGCCGCGATCACGAACGCGCTGCCGAGCTTGCGCGTGAGCGATAAGCCCGTGCGCGACACTGAAGCTTTCGGTCAGGTCAAAGCGCGTCTCGAAGGACGCCGCGCCGCCGGTTCGCTCGCCTCGACCGCAGAACCCACGCGCACCGGGCCGAGCGACCCGACGACCAATCGTTCGGGCGCAGCACGCCCCGAACCTCCCGCCCCTTCCTTCCGCCCCTTTAACTCAAGCGACAACTCTTTCGCCTTCCAGTACCCCGCGAACTGGGACGCGCTCTCGGCGGGCGACGACGGCGACGCGCAGATGATCTTCGCCCCCAAAGGCGCATACGGCAAACTCGGCGACGCGCTCGTCGTTACGCACGGCATCTTCATCGGCGCGGTCGCGCCCGCCGCGAGCGACCTCGCACGCGCCAACGAGGCATACGTCCAACAGCAACTCGACATCAACGCGGACTTCCGCGTCCAACGCCAACCGCAACGCATCCAGATCGGCGGGCGCGAAGGCTACGCCACGATAGTCACGGGGCCGTCGGTCGTCACAGGCGTCACCGAAGTTGACATCATCTACACGACGGCCACCGCCGACGGGCGACTCTTCTACCTCATCACAATGGCTCCCGAAGACGAGTTTGAATCCTATCAACCCGCCTTCCAACAGATCATCAACAGCCTGCAACTGGCGCGGTAAAAATTTAGCGGCGTCTGACACGTTGAAGTCAGACGCCGCATTTTTAGAAGTTGATGAGAAGGACGCTGAGCAAGCACCCGGTTTGAAGCATTGTTAGAGACTATTGCCGATGCTCTTTATGCGCCTCCGCGTAAATGCGCAGGGCAGCATTGATACGCTGCTGAAATTCTTCACCTTGCGCGCGAAACCATTCCAAAACATCCGCATCAACGTTGACGGTGATAGAGACTTTTTCAGGCACACGCAATTTAGCGTGAGCAAAAAAGGCTTCATCGAGCGGCGGGATGTCAGAGGTGTCAATCTCTTCCTCGGTTATCGCATCAACGCGAGTCCAGTTGGTTTCTGATGGCTTCTTCAAGTCGGATGCGCTCATGTTTTAGCGCCTTTCGCAGGGAGATAACGCGGATTGGTCATCGGTTCGTTCTACGAAGACAATGACAACGATGCGTCCTCTCAGAAAACCAAGACCAATCCAGCGTTCCTCCCCGTAGTCTTCTCTCGTATCGGGAGCGGCGAGCATGGGAGATTCAAATATCTCCCATGCGTCCGTAAGTCGAAGCCATGTTTATGAATATTGGCCGCGTTCTTTTCTTCATCCCATTCAAATTTCACAAGCGAACTTTACTGTTAGGTCACAACCCAAAACAAGAAACAGCTTCCTATCTCAATCTGAGCTTAACGCCCACTCGTGATCTCGTCGGCGAGTTTTCCGGCGTCGTAGAGTTTGCGCAGGGCTTCGATGATCGCCATGCTGTGGACGGCGACGGCGCGGCCTCCTTCTTCTTCGTCAACGTAGACGTAGCGGTTCGGGAGTTTCTGGATGTTGCTGTCGAAGTTGAGGCCGACGACTTCGGCGTTGCGGTTGATGACGGGCGAGCCGGAGTTGCCGCCGATGGTGTCCGCCGTGTAGACGAAGTTGAAGGGCGTCGAGAGGTCGAACTTGTTGCGCCCTTCCTTGTAGCGCGCGGGCAGGTTGTAGGGCGGCTTTTCGCCGAAACCTTCGGCGCGGTCGTAGAGGCCGTAGAAGGTCGTCCTGAAGGGGACGAGCGTGGTGTCTTCGCTGTAGCCGAGCGCGCGCCCGTAGGAGAGGCGCAGGGTGAAGGTGGCGTCGGGCGCGACGTTCTTGCCGTAGACGGCGAAGCGCGCCGCCGCGATGCGCTGTCCGGCGCTCGCATCAACGCTCAGAATTTTCTCCTCGTTCCACGCGCGCAGTTCGCGATAGTTGGGTTCGATGCGGCGCGCGAGCGCGATCAGCGGATCGTCCGATTTCGTGATCGCGTCCGCGCCGCCTTCGAAGAGACTTTTGCGAAACGCAACGTCTGCGAGTTTCGTGCCCGTGATGACTTGCCGGGCGACCTCGGCGGGCGTCGCACCGTTGAGCGCGGCGCGGATGAAGGGGTCGTCGTTGCCCAGAGTCTTTTGCGCTTCTTCGAGCCACGCGGCGAGCGCGGCCTCTTCCATGTCGGGGTAGATGGGCGCGGGCGAGAACAAATTCACTTTGAGCGCCTCGATGCGCGCGTCGCGAAATTCGTCGAAGCGTGTGGCGTTGGGTTTGCGTATCTCCTCGGCGTAGCGCACAAGAGTGGAGGCGAGCGAGCCGAGACGCGAAGGCGAGAGGTTGGAGAAGGCGAGGCGCTTCGCCATTTTGGGCAGCGCCGCGTAGGCTGTCGCCACCTGCTCCCACGCGGGGGCATAAGCCTGCTGCCATTCGGGTTTGGCCGCAATCGCGGCGAGCAGCGCCTTCTCCTCAGCCTCTTTCTTTCCGTACAGGCGCGCGTTCAGGAGTCCGGCCTGCTGGCTCTCCAGACGCTTGATCGAGTTTTCGAGCGAGCGGCGCGTCGCGCCGGAGCGGCGTGCCTGTTCCGCGCCGAGCGCGCTGTAACGGTTGAGCGCGGCGCGGCGCGAAGACCAGACCTGCATCTGCAAGGGGTTGCCGAGGTCGCGTTGAAACTGTAGCTGCGCGTTGGTGAGCAAACGATTCGTCGAGCCGGGGTTGCCGGAGAGCACGACGAACTCGCCGTCGGCAGGGCCTTTGGCCGACCACTTGAAGTAGTGCTGTGTTCGAGCGGGCTGATCGTTTTCGTAGACGCGCAGGAATGACACGTCGAGGTTGTAGCGCGGGTAAGTGAAGTTGTCGTAGTCGCCGCCGAAGAAAGCGATCTGTTCTTCGGGCGCGAAGACGAGGCGCACGTCCGTATATTTTTTGTAGCGATAGAGCCAGTATTCGCCGCCGCTGTAGAGCGTCACCACGTCGCTCTTGAATTTCGTCTGCTCGGTTGACTCTTTTTCGATAGCGGCCATCTCCGCCCGTCGCTGCTCGTTCGCCTCTTTGTCCGAAGCATTCGCTTTGACCGCGCCCTGCACGCGCTTCGTCACGTCTTCGTAGGAGACGAGCACGTTGATCTCAAGGTCCGGACATTTCAACTCTTCGGCCTGCGTGCGCGCGTAGAAGCCGTCTTTGGCGAGGTCGCGCTCTTTGGTCGAGAGCTTCGCCAGTTGGCCTGATGCGACGTGCTGGTTCGTCATCACCAGCCCGTTCGGAGAGACGAACGAACCGCTTCCGCCGTCCTGCAAGCGCACTGAGGCGAGGCGCACATGTTCGAGCCACTCTTTGGTCGGCTCGAAGTTGTAACGCTCCTTCCATTGTTTGAGCGGCGGGTTATCGAAAGTCCACATCCCCTCGTCGGCGCGCGAGGTCAAGGGCAGGGACAACAAAAAAGACAACGACAGTAAAAACGCGACGACTCTCTTCATGGCTCAACTCCGTTGGTCAGGACAGGATTTTCAGGGAGAAAGACTGAATGGTTGAAGGATAGTACAACCGGGAAACCTCTGCCAAATGCACGCGCCGCCGTTCGCCTTACGGTTAACCGTCAACGTTGAACGTATCCTGCTTGTTCGGGGACGCCATCATGCTTTGCATAAAGCGTATGCCGGCCTGAAATATCTTGCCTTGATGATCGAACGAAGGATCATAAGAGGCGAGCGCACCCGCAGAAATCGTGAAGCGCGCGGCGATCAGGCGGATGGCTTCCAGAACTTCTTCGACCGATAACCCGCCAAAGAGCGCGTACTCGTTCGCCATCGCAATTTTGGCGTCGAGTACATCCATGTCGATGTGCAGGTAGATTCTTCCGACACGCGCCCGCAAAGCGTCGAGCGCAGGCTCAAGCGCGGCCTGTAGATTCTGCCGCCTGACGGCTGCCGCTTCGACAACCGCGACGGCGGATTGTTCGGCCAACACCGCTTCGTCGCCACCGCGTTCGCGCACGCCGACGTGAATCACGTTTGCTTCCGCGATGGGAAAAAAGTGCGGAATAGACGAGGCCAGCGTCTTCCAACAGCGACCCGTCAGCGTCGCCAATCCCGTCCCGTCGAGAAAGCCGCTGGTCGTCGTCTCAGGCGTCACAAAGTCCCCGTGTGCGTCGAACCAGACGACGCCCAAATTCTCAGTGCCGACTCCGGCGACTGTGCCGAGCGAGCTATTGCAATTGCCCGACAACACGAGCGGAAACCTCCCCTGCTCGCAAGCCGTGCGCACGCGGGCGGAAAGCGTCCGGTGTAACTCGAAGGCCGTCTTGATCTCCGCGCGAAAGCCTTCGCTCGCCTCGACGGTCTCGACCGAAACCTCATGACCTTGCGCACGCAGAACCTCCGCCGCCCCCTCACGGATGAAGTGCTCCGGCCCGCCACCCATGCGGAGGCTTCTGTGCGCCGAGTCGTAAGGGACTTGGATAACCTGAACTTTCATGGCTGACAAAGCCCTCCGCTAAAAATTTATTTTGTGCGGATCGCACATGACACGGGAAACTAAAACATCAGATCGAAGTGGCCTTCGAGGACGCGTTCGAGTTTGCCCGTGCGCCAGCCGCGCACGCTGTCGCGCACGAGCGGCGAGGGTTCTTCGCGGTAGCGGCGGACGATCTGCGGTTGCGTACCGTTCGCGTCGGAGGCGAGAGCGTGCGCGGCCTGTTTGTGTATGCCTTCGCGTCCCGGGGGTTCGTCCGGTTGCGCGACGACGCGGACGTGGACGCGCGCGCGGTTGAATGATTTGTCGTCCTGCGGCGTCTCCAGAACGTGCCAGCCCGCCTCTGCGTGCAACAGCGAGTAGGCCGCAAAGCCAGAGACGGCGGCGAGCATTTGATAAGGCTCCGAGGCATTGGCAGCAACGGCGTCGTCCGTCTTCGTCTCTTCCAGAATCTCGAAGCGCATGCGCCGCGCCTCAGCCCAGCGGCGATACATCTCCGCGATGCGTTGAGCGAAATCGTTGCACACCGCGTTGTCCGCGCCCGCGTCGCAACTGGCGCGCACCTGTAGGAAGAGGTCGCGCGGGTGTCCGGCGGCGAGGCCGCGACAGGCGGCTTCGAGCAAGTAGAGTTGATGCGCGAGGCGCGCGACGAGGTCTGCGGGGAAATGTTCGCGCTCGCGCGTCTTCTGCGAGCCGCTCAGACGCCTGAGGAGCGAGCCTGCCGTGTCGAGTCCCGTCTCGATGCGATCCATGTACTCGGCGAGGCCGAGCACAGAGAAGCGCGCGGGCGACGACCAGAAGCCGGGCGCGGCGGTCTCCAGCAGCGCGCCGTTTTTTCGTTCCTGCCACTCCTCAGCGCCCACGCGGTCTTCGAGCGCGTCGAATTTGTCTTGCAGGAATTGCACTTCGTCGAGCGTGCCGCGCGCGTCGAGGACGATTGATTCGAGTCGCAGTTCGCGCTCGCCCGCGTGCGAGTCTTCGTCGAGCGCGTCGTCCGCAAGCGCGGCCTCGGCGTTCGCGTGCGTGGCCGAAGGGTCGAGCGCGTCGGGGTCTATGAACTCCACGTCGAGCGATTCGTCGCCGCGCGCGCGCACGAAGAGAAATTGATCGCCTTCGGGGAACTGGTGGTTGACGATGGTGAGCGCGAGCGGCGAAAGAAGGTAGCGCTCGATGGCGCGCTTCAAAGGGCGCGCGCCGAGGTCTGCCGTAAAACCCTTCTCCAACAGGAAATCTATCGCCGACTCGTCCCATTCCACCGCCCACTGGCGCATGCGAAGTCCTCTGCGACGCAGCACGTCGTTCAACTCCTTGCGCAGGAGGTCGCGCATGATGCTGCGTCCGAGAGGACGAAACACGACGACGCGATCAATGCGGTTGACGAACTCGCGCCGGAACGCGCGCACGACGGCGCGCTCGACCGCCCCGGCGGCGAACTGCGCCTGCTCCTGCGAAAATCCTATCCCAGCGCCGTGCGGCAAAGTCGCGCCGAGGTTCGAGGTCATGATCACGACGCAGTGGCGGAAGTCGGCCGTGTTGCCGCGCCTGTCCGTCAAACGCCCGTCGTCGAAGACTTGCAGGAACAGGTCCCACACCTGCGGGTGCGCCTTCTCAAACTCGTCGAGCAGGACAACCGAGAAGGGCTGCTTGCGTATGGAGTTGACGAGCGCGGTGCCCTCCGCCGTGTCGCTCTGCTCGCCTAAGATGCGGTCGAGCGTTTCGGGCGTTTGAAACTCGCTCATGTCGAGCCGGATCATGCGTTCGGGCGAGCCGAAGAGAAACTCCGCGAGCGTCTTTGCGATCTCGGTCTTGCCCGTGCCCGTCGGGCCGAC
>DASQDV010000211.1:0-5513 GCA_035633995.1 Pyrinomonadaceae bacterium
CAGATGTCAGGTGTCGGATGTTAGATGTTAGTCAAGCTTGTAACTGGCATCTAGCATCTAACATCTGGCATCTGCTTATATCACGTGGCCGCGCGGCGACGCAAAATCGCCGTTTGCTAGACCTGAGGGCGGCGCGCTACACTGTCGCGCTTCTCGTGCGCTAATCAAATGGGCAAACACGGAAAATTTCAGACGACTTTGGAATACGGCGTCACGCGCGCTCTGCTCGGCGGTCTCGGTTTGCTGCCGCGCCCGCTGGCCGTAGCGACGGGACGCGCGGCCGGGCGCGTCGCTTATAAATTCGCGGGCGGCCTTCGTCGCACCGGCGAGACGAACCTGCGTCTCGCCTTCCCCGAAATGCACGCGCGCGAACGCGCAAGGATGTTGCGCGCGTCGTTCGATAACCTGGGACGCCTGCTCGGCGAGTTCAGCCAGTTCCCGCGCGCGACGCCGGAGAGTTTGCGCAAGCTCGTCGAATACGACGAGGTGGGCTTGCGCCACCGGCGCGAGGCGGAAGCCGAGGGGCGCGGCGTCATTTTTCTGACGGCGCACCTGGGCGCGTGGGAGTTTTTGAGTTTCGCGTGGTCGGCGCTTGAGTACCCGATCAGTTTTCTCGTGCGCCCGATTGACAACCCGCGCGTCGAGGACTTTATCGAGAGCATCCGCACGCGCTACGGCAACACTGCGATCAACAAGAAGATGGCGGCGCGGCAGGCGCTGCGCGTATTGCGCGACGGCGGCACGCTCGGCATCCTCGCAGACCTCAACACGCACCCGAACGAAGGCGTCTTCGTCCCCTTCTTCGGCCACCTCGCCTGCACCACGTCCGGCGTCGCCACGCTCGCGCTGCGCACGGACGCGGTCGTCATCCCCACCTGCGCCGTCTGGGACGAAGCGCGCGGGCGTTTCTTCTTTCACGGCGAACCGCCCGTCGAGTTAGTCCGCAGCGGCGACGACCGCCGCGACATCGAGACGAATACGGCCAACTTCACCGCCGCCATCGAACGCATGATCCGCGCCTACCCCGAACAGTGGCTCTGGATTCACAAACGCTGGCGCACACGCCCCACAGGCGAGCCGGATTTCTATAGTCGTGAGCAACAATTCGACACAAAAGAGTCACACTTGACCGCCCCCACCAGCCGCAACAGCTTCTCCTGAACACATCTTGAGCACAATTTCTAAAACTTTTTTCTCTCCCAACTGCCCTTTTTATTCTTTATTATCAACATTTAGCTTGCAACCTTGATGCGCTGTCACGAAATTGTTACTTTTTATTGAATTTTATGCTTGACAGGTAACAATAGTTTGGTGTAATTTCACACACGTCGAAGGGCAGTGGGTTTTATAACAAAGTTCTTAACGAAATTGTTCTTCGAGATTTTTGAAATCAAGTGACGTTCGGCCAAGTGCCAGCGGTAACGGAAGAGATTTTTTATCAAGTAATTTTCCGAGCCTTGCAATTTTAACTCGCCCGTCCCAACGCACCGACCAACATGCCGGATCGCCCGTAAGTGACGATCTCCAGCGCCCAAGTCAACGCCACCCTGAATCTCCGAGCCTGCCCAAAAAATTCAGCCTCGTTAGTTCCCCAAGCTAACGAGGCTGCTTCTCTTTGTAGCTACAATTTCCAGCAGTCACCACCGGCAAACTTACCCATCAGAACCGCAGGCGGTCGAACGCGGTTCAGACATGTATTTTCACATCGCAAGTCCGCCGTCCACTTGAATCACCTGCCCGGTGATGTATCGCGCAGGCGGCGAGACCAAGAAGCACGCGATCTCCGCGACTTCGCCCGGCTCTGCGAAACGCCCTAAAGGAATCTGTTCGAGCAGCTTCGCGCGGTAGCCTTCGTCGAGCGCGCCCGACATATCTGTTGCGACCAGTCCGAGCGCGAGCGCGTTGACGGTCACCTTGCGGCTCGCCACCTCTTTCGCCAGCGCTTTCGTCAAACCAATCAGCCCCGCCTTCGACGCCGAATAGTTCGACTGCCCGGCCATCCCGACCTTCCCGCTGATCGAAGAGATGTTCAAGACCGAACCGCCCTCTTCCTGCCTGAGCATCGTGCGCAGGGCGGCGCGCGCGAAATTCCAGGGGCCTTTCAAATTCGTGTCCACGACCGTGTCCCAGTCCTCTTCCTTCATGCGCAGGATCAGATTGTCGCGCGTGACGCCGGCGTTGTTGATGAGAAAGTCTATGCGCCCGAACGCCTCTTTGGTTTGCTTGACCATCTCGGCGACGGCCTCCGTCTGCGCCACGTCGCACTGCGTCGCCAGCACGCGCACGCCGAGCCCTTCGATTTCAGCACGCAACTCGTCCGCCGCCTCCGCGCTCTTCGCGTAGTTGAACGAAACGTGCGCGCCGCGTCGCGCCAACTCAAGCGCGATGGCGCGACCGATGCCGCGCGTCGCGCCCGTCACAATCGCCGCCCGCCCGTCGAAAGGCTTTTTAAGATCGTCGCTCAAATTTTCATCCTCCGTTCGAGATCGGAAATTTTCTCAACTCTAAAATTAACGGCGTCGCTAATTCGCGCTTACTTGTTCAAATCCAGCGAACGCAAATACTCTTTGAACTCCGGCGCGAGGTCTGGGCGCTTCAACGCAAATTCGACGGTCGCGATGAGGAAGCCGAGTTTGTCGCCCGCGTCGTGGCGCGCGCCCTCGAAGCGCACGGCGTAGAAGGGTCTGCGTTTAAGGAGCGTGCGCATGGCGTCTGTGATCTGTATCTCGCCGCCCGCACCGCGCTCTGTGCGTTCGATCTCGTCGAAGATGTCGGGCGTCAGGATGTAGCGCCCGATGATGGCGAGGTCGGAAGGCGCTTCGGCGTAAGGCGGCTTCTCCACCATGTCCTCGATCTTGTAGACGCCCTCGGCGACTTCCTCCGCCTTGATCGCGCCGAAGCGCGAGATGGCTTCGCCCTCAACCTGCATCGTGCCGATGACGGGCGCGTCGTACTCTTCGTAAACGCGTAGCATCTGTTTGAGCGCGGGCGTTTCGCAGTCCATGATGTCGTCGGGGAGCATGACGGCGAAGGGTTCGTCGCCGACGAAATCACGCGCCTGAAGGATCGCGTGGCCGAGTCCGAGTGCCTCTTTCTGCCGCGTGTAACTGATGCGCGCGATCTCGGAGACGGAACGTGCGAGCGCGAGCAGTTCGCTTTTGCCGCGTTCGCGCAAAAGGTGTTCGAGTTCAAACGAGATGTCGAAGTGATCCTCGAGGGCGTTCTTGCCGCGCCCCGTGATGATGAGGATCGACTCGATGCCAGAGGCGACCGCCTCCTCGACGCCGTACTGGATGAGCGGCTTATCAACGAGCGACAGCATCTCCTTCGGCGACGCCTTCGTCGCGGGCAGAAAGCGCGTGCCCAATCCCGCCGCCGGAAACACGGCCTTGCGAATCTTCTGTGCCATACTTCTCTCCACTCCCCTTGCCGGAAATTAAAATTTCTCAACTGTTATCGCCTGCGGAAAGCAAACGTCGGCGCGAAGAGGCCGCCGCTTGACACGCGCGCGCGCTGTCGGCTAGCGTGACGCTTTTCGTTCGACTTGCACTGGCGTTAAAGAGACAACTTCATACCACACGTTAAAGGACAGCACAAATGCTCGATCTCAACTTCGTTCGCGACCATATAGACCGCGTCCGCTCGGCGCTCGAAGCGCGCAACGCGCCCACAGTCGCACTCGAAGACTTCGCGCGGATGGACGCCGAGCGCCGACGCGTTATAGCGCAGTCTGACGAACTCAACGCCGGGCGTAACGCGGCGAGCCGCGCTATCGGCGCGTTGATGAAGGAAGGAAGAAAGGAGGAAGCGGAGACGCAGCGGCACGAGGTCGGGCAACTCAAAGAGCGCATCGCGGAACTCGACCGCCAGCGCGACGAGGCCGAAGCGAACATGCGCACACTTCTTTCGACACTGCCCAATCTCCCGCACGAAAGCGTCCCCGTCGGCGCGGACGAATCGGCCAACACGGAAGTGCGCCGGTGGGGTGCGCCGCCCGCATTTGATTTTGAGCCGAAGGATCACGTTGACCTCGGCGCGTCGCTCGGGATACTCGACCTCGAACGCGCGACGAAGATCGCGGGCGCGCGTTTCTCCATCCTGCGCGGCGCGGGCGCACAACTCGAACGCGCCATCATCAATTTCATGCTTGACCTGCACACGCGCGAGCACGGTTATGAAGAGACGCTGCCGCCCTTCATCGTCAACGCGTCGGCGCTGTTCGGCACGGGTCAGCTTCCAAAGTTCGAGCAGGACCTGTTCAAACTGACGGACGAGCGCGAGTTGTACTTAAGCCCGACCGCCGAAGTGCCCGTCACGAACATCTACCGCGAGGAGACGCTCGACGCCGACGCGCTGCCTTTGAAGATGGTGGCCTACACGCCCTGCTTTCGCTCGGAGGCGGGCAGCTACGGTCGCGACACGCGCGGCCTGATTCGCCAGCATCAATTCGAGAAAGTCGAACTCATCAAGCTCACGCTGCCCGAAAACTCTTACGACGAGTTGGAGTCGCTGACGCGCGACGCCGAGCGCGTCTTGCAGAAGTTGAATTTGCATTACCGCGTCGTCACGCTCTCGACCGGCGACACCGGGTTCTCGGCGGCGAAGACTTACGACATAGAGGTCTGGCTGCCCTCGCAAAACACTTTTCGGGAAATCTCTTCGTGCTCGAACTGCGAGGCGTTTCAGGCGCGCCGCGCGCAGATACGCTTCAAACGGCCGGGCGGCGGCAAGCCCGAATACGTCCACACCTTGAACGGCTCCGGCCTCGCCGTCGGGCGCACCTGGCTCGCAATTATCGAGAACTATCAACAGGCGGACGGCTCGATCCGTATTCCCGAAGCGTTGCGACCCTATATGAACGGGATGGAGCAGATAGTAAGCAGTGAGCGGTAAGCAGTAAGCAGTTAAAAACAGAGAGGCTGTAGGTAGTTATGACTTGAGCTAATCGTGCTCCGTCAACTCCAGACAGCCTCTTTTGCTGCTCACTGCTTACTGCTTACTTGATTTGCAGATCGAACGGGAGCATCGCCATCGTCTCGCCGCGTTTCATGTTTTCGAGGACGGAGAGGTAGCGCAGCGCGCGGCGCATGTCCGGGGGCAGCGACGACTCAAGCGCGGCGCGTTGTTCTCTAGCCCGGACGCTCGCCGCGTCTTCACCGCCGCCTAAAAATTGTTGCATGAACGTGCGCGGCGCGGGGAAGACAACGCGGCGCACGCCCTTATCCGCCGGAATGCCCGCCAGCCCTTTGGCGATTTCAACCGCCTTGTCGATCCCGCCGAACTCGTCAACCAGCCCGCGCTCTCTGGCCTGCGTGCCCGTCCAGACGCGCCCCTGCCCGATGGAGTCAACGTAGGCGACATCCTTGCCCCGGCCCTTCGCCACCTTCGGCAGAAAGTCGTCGTAGTAAAAACTCCTGAGCATGGTTTCGAACTTGGCGCGCTCGTCCGGGTTGAAGGGTTCGGTTTCACGAAACATCCCGGCCTGCTTGCCGCGCAGCGTGTACTCGTTGTTG
>DASQDV010000212.1:0-5585 GCA_035633995.1 Pyrinomonadaceae bacterium
GACCGGGCTGGCCGGTGCCGGAGTGCTCGGCGCGGGCTTCATCGCCAACGCGCGCCGCTACAGTCTGGGCGCGAGCGGCACGGGCGTCTTCCAGTCCGGCGGCACGGCGGGCAGCGACGGCGGCGCACCGGGCGTGGGAGAGTACGGCGGCAACCCTGCGAAGCACACGGGCTTTTACGCGCTCGACAAAGTTGACCTCTTCAACCTCATGGTCATACCGGGCGACAGGGAAGTGCCCGAAGCGACTTATCTCCAACTGCTCGGCCCGGCCAGCATCTATTGCACACAGAAACGCGCCTTCCTCATCGTTGATGCGCCCGATAGCTGGACTGCGGTTGACCGCCCCGTAGCGACGGCCACCGAAGTCAACTCGCTGCGCACGCTCGTCGTCAAAGACCACGCCGCCATCTTCTACCCGAAAGTTGTCTACAGCGACGCCGGGATCAAAAAGCTCATCGGCCCGTCGGGCATGATCGCGGGTCTGATGGCGCGCATTGATTCGACGCGCGGCGTCTGGAAAGCGCCCGCCGGGACGGAGGCCGACCTGCGCGGCATACTCGATGTCGAAGTGAACCTGACCGACCTCGAAAACGGCGTGCTGAATAAACTCGGCGTCAACTGCATACGCAAGTTTCCGAGCGGCATCGTCAACTGGGGCGCACGCACGCTCGAAGGCTCGGACGACATCGGCTCGGAGTGGAAATACATCCCGATTCGCCGCCTCGCGCTCTTTTTGGAAGAGTCGCTGTTTCGCGGTACGAAGTGGGTCGTCTTCGAGCCGAACGACGAGCCGCTGTGGGCGAAGATCAGGCTCAACCTCAACGCTTTTATGATGAGCCTCTTCCGGCAGGGCGCTTTCCAGGGCAGCACGCCCGACAAAGCCTTCTACGTCAAGTGCGACAGCGAGACGACCACGCAAAACGACCGCAATCTCGGCATCGTCAACATCGAAATCGGTTTTGCGCCGCTCAAGCCCGCCGAGTTCGTCATCATCAAAATTCAGCAGATCGCGGGCGATCTCTAAACTGAGGGGAAACACTCATGGCTAAAGGATTCATCAAGAACGCGAAGCGCGTCGATCCTTACAAGAACTTCAAGTTCCGTGTCAGTTGGGACGGGCGCACCGTGCTCGGCGTCAGCAAAGTGAGCGCGCTCAAGCGTTCGACGGAAGTGGTCAAGCACCGCGACGGCGGCGACAACAGCACCGATCACAAGTCACCGGGGCGCACCACCTACGACTCCGTGACGATGGAGCGCGGCATCACGCACGATGCGGAGTTCGAGGCGTGGGCGAACAAGGTGCACGCCTACGCGGGCGACGCGGCGATGGACCTGGCGAACTACAAGAAAGAGTTGACGCTGGAGATGATGAACGAGAAAGGCCACGTCGTTTATCGCTACTTCCTGCACGATTGCTGGGTCAGCGAGTTCACGGCCTTGCCCGAACTCAACGCCAACGCCAATGCCGTCGCCATCGAATCCATCAAGGTCGAACTCGAAGGCTGGGAGCGCGACGTGGATACGAAAGAGCCGAACGAAGCGGACGACGTTCCGGCGGCGGGCTAACGGCGGGCGGGAGGCCGGTATCAGATGTTGACCGCTGAAGAACGAACGCCGCACGAACCGGCGACGCCCTTCCCACGCCTCCCCGACACGCTCAGGTCGAAGTACGCGTGCGACGCGCTCG
The DNA here is from genome assembly GCA_035633995.1 of Pyrinomonadaceae bacterium. GTDB lineage: Bacteria > Acidobacteriota > Blastocatellia > Pyrinomonadales > Pyrinomonadaceae > JAIVJZ01. Next base: position 1,688 of record DASQDV010000212.1, read on the forward strand.
GGCTGCGCCCCTTCGGCGTCTCCGAGCACGATCTGGAGATCAGCTTTGCCGGAGGGCAGCCGCGCCCACACCTCATCACGGAGGTGCTCGCCCGTTGCACCGTCGGCGCGCGCGGCGAACAGCTTGAGCCGGATTTCTTCTGGAGTCTCCCGGTCGGCAAGCGCATCGAATGCCTGCTGACCATTTCGGAGACCTCCGGCGACCGGGCGGAGATCATCATCCCCGTGCGCTGTCCGGGCGACGCGTGCGCGCAGGCCGCGGAACTCGAACTCTCTCTCTCAGAGATCGTCTCGCTGCAAAATCAAACGGACGACGCCGAACGATTCGCCGTGCGACGCGGCGACCGGCAACTCTACGTCCGCCGCCCGACGGGCAGCGATCAACTCGCGTGGCTCGGCGCGCGCTTTGAAGACGAAGCCTCGGCCTTCGCCGCGATGGTTCGCGCGCTTGTCTCGGTTGACGAGGCGGGCGCGTCTGCTGCCGTCGTCGGCGTGGAAGTTGACGGCGGATGGATCGGGGCGATTGAAGAGGCGTTGGAGGAATTCGACCCGCTCGTCAATTTCAGCCTCTCCGTCAGGTGTCCCTTTTGCGAAGCGGAGCATGAGCACGAAGTTGATCTGGAAGAACTCGCTTTGCGGCGTCTCAGGCAATCTCAACTGCGCCTGCTCACGAGCGTTCATCGCCTCGCCCGATATTACCACTGGAGCGAGCGCGAAATATTTTCCGTGCCGCACTGGCGACGCGCCTTCTATCTCGCCCTCATTGACAGAGAGGAAGACCGATGACGGGCTATTTTTCTCGACTGGCAGAGCGCACCGGACTCGGTTTAGCGACGCACGCCGCGCGGCGCGCGAGCGGCGGAGGCGATGCCCCCGCGCCGTCTTCGGACTTGGCGCGAGAGCGTGCCGCGCCCGCGCCGCTTCACACGGAAGAGATAACGTTCGTCGCTCAGCCGGAAGGCGACGCGCGCGAAGCCTTTAGTCAAAGCGCCGGAGAATCGTTTCGTGATGCCGCGAGCGAGCGCGCAGGCGAAGGCGCGCACCGGCGACGCGATGACGCGCGCACAGGCGATTTTACAACCGGCGCGGCGGCACACGCGCACGCCGCAGGCACACCCGGCGACCACGAAACAGAGACGCCCCACACGCGCCGCACGAACTCAGACAGGCCGCTTGAATCCTTCCCCGAAGCGGGCGGCAAACACATCGAGACATCCGCGCCCCAACGCCGAAGAGAGCGCGGCGTGGAAAATTATGAAGCAGCGGACGGCGCGCGTGAGCCGCATCGTCATCCGCAGGCCGCAGAAAAGTTTCTGCCCTCTGGTACCGATCAGGCGCGCCTGCCTGAACCGCAGCGCGGAGAGGCGACGCGAGAAGCGCCGGAGGGTTTCGCCTCGCCGCTCGAACGGGAAGCAATCGGCGGGATGAGCCGCGCGGAGGTTTATCAAACCTATTTACGCGAAGTCCGCAAGTGGGTTGCGGAAGACGCGCCCGCGACTCTCGACGAAGTGGTGTCGAGAGAACGTTCGCGCGTCGCGGCGGCGGAAGACGCCTTCGCCACCGCTCGTGAGAGAGAGCCGGTCACGCAGGATTTCAATCTCTCCATCGGGACGATCAGCATCGTCGTCGAAGAACCTGCGGCGCAGACCATCGTGCAGGCAGCGCCCCCGGCGAGAGCGGAACGCGCGCCCGCGCCGCGCGGTGCCGCGCACTCGTCCGGCAGGAATTATCTTAGATTCAAGTAAGGAACCGAAGTCCGAGATGGCACTCGCAGACACAGGCAGGGCGATACGCGCCGTGACCGAAGCGCTTCAGCAACGTCTGAACGCGCGTACCGGCGCGACCGTCACGGTCGGCAGACCCGCCCCCGGCGACCTGGCAGCCCCGACGCTCAACCTGTTCCTCTACGAACTACAGTTCGACCCGCACTTGAAGAACGTCCCGCTCGACGAAGGACAGCGGCCTCCGTTGTGGCTCGTCCTGAAATACCTGATGACGGCTTTCGACAACAAAGAGAGCGACACGTTTGAAGCGCACGGAGTTCTCGGCGAAGGCATTCGCGCGCTGCAAGGCTTGAACACTCTGCCGCTCGCTCCGGGTCTGACCTCCGATGTCCTCAAGGCTCTTAACGACAACCCGGAAGACTTGAAGATCACTTTCGACGAAGTCAGTTCCGACCTGATCGCCAAAGTGATGCAGGGGCAGAACGAGAAGTACCGCTTCTCCGTCGGCTTTCAGGTGCGACCCGTGATGATCGCGAGCGACGAGCCTGCGTCCTACTCGCTCCTTGTCGGCGTTGACTACACGACGGCACCCGCCCCGACCGTCATCGGCGAAGAGGGCGTGCAGATACCCGTCATCCCTTCGCTCGGCGCAACGATCACGGAAATCTCGCCCGCCGCGTTCGAGGTCGGCGACACCATCACGATCTACGGGGAAGACCTGCACCTGTCGGGGCTGTCGGTCATGCTCGGCGCGGTCGAGTTGCCCGTCATCGCGCAGCAGCCGGATCAATTGAAGTGCCTGATCAGCGAAGAACTGGTGACGGGCGATGTGATCTCGGCGGGAAGCCACGCGGTCGCCGTCGCGCAGACGCTTGTGACCGGGCGACGGCGCATGAGCAACCTGCTGATCGGGAATCTTTTGCCGACGCTCGATGCGGTCGGCATCTCCACGCTCGTCGCCGGGCCGCCGATTATTTTCGCCGTCGATGTGTCGGGGCGGCTGCTCGGCAAACGTGAGGACGACGTTTATCTCGCGTTCTACAAAGACGGAAAGAGCGTCAAAGTCTTCGACTCGTTCGCGGATGAGGAAGTGCCGCCGCCCGCGCCGCCCGACCCGCCGCAGACGGAGAAGCGTCTGAAACTAAAGGCCGGGACTGTCGCGCCCGGCAAATACCTCCTGCTTCTCAGAGTCAACGGCCAGCAGGCGAAACAGAGCGCAGTGTTGGAGATCGTTCCATGATGGCAGTGGAGGAAAAAAAGGGGTTCGTCACCTTCTCGCCACGCCTCAGCGCGCGCGACGAGTCGGCCAATTACTGGATGCGGCAGGTGACGGTCAGGCTCCGGCGCGAAGTCTCCTGGTGCTGGCACGAGCGCGGCAGAGACGCGTTTGACGGTAACGCGCACGCGCGCACGAGCGTGCTGCCGCCCTTCGTCGAAAAGTCGCCGCCCGTGCTCGACATGAGCCGCTTCTGGGAGGAGAAGCAGCGCTTCTACCTGACCGACGCGGCGGCGCGCTACCTGACCGATCAACTGGACGCGGAACACCCGCGCGTGTCCGGCGGGCAGGAAGAGATCGTGCGCGGGTCGTTCGGCTGGGTCGTCGCGGAATTGGAGTTGAACGACGTGGCAGCGTTCGTGCTCGCCCTCGCCATGACAAACGCTTTCGACGCCAGCATGGGCAGCGTCGTCGCCGCCTGCCTCAACGACGCTGCGAAGACGCAACCGAACCTCGCGCTCGCGCAGAAACTCTGGGACGAGCCGGAAGAAGTCCTGAGCCTGGCCGACCTCTCGCACCCGCTCTTTCGCTACGGCCTGCTCAAGTACAGCGCGGAGCGCGCGCCGCACTACGCCGAGACCGAATGGGAAGCGCCGCTCGCCGTGCCTTCGCTCGTCGCACAACAGTTGCTCTTTCCCGAAACGCCGCTGCCCGAAAGTCTCTCGCTCGTCGTGCTGAAAGACGACAAGGAAGAGGCGGAGTTGACGGAGACGGCACGCCTCGTCGCGCACAGGTTGCGCGCGGGCACGGCGGAGTCGCTGCGCCTCGTCCCGGTGCTCGGCGCGCGAGGGTCTGCGCGGCGCGAGACGGCGGCGCGCATCGCGCGTGCGAGCGGGCGCGCGCTCGTCGAGTTCAAAGGCGACCCGGCGCTGTTGGACAATCAACACTACCTCAATTCA
>DASQDV010000213.1:0-2034 GCA_035633995.1 Pyrinomonadaceae bacterium
AATGTGTTCACGGATTTCGGCAGCCACCTCCGGCAACTGCTCAAGCGGAAGCCGCCGCAAATCGGCGGGCGAATTGATGTGCTGTATCAGTCTCATTTCGCCGCGCATTGTAACGCGAGACGCACCCGCGTTGCACGTCACCAAGCAGAGGGGAAAGGGAAACGGGGAAGGGGAACGGTAAAGACCAAAGCAAACGAGCCGGAGCAAACGGCTTCGAGATAACTTGCTTTTAACCTTCTCCCTTTCCCCCTTCCCCTTTTCCCTGTCTTCTTTTTTCAGACCAACGGCGCGGCGGGCGCGTCTTAAGTGGCGTGCGAGATGGTGGTGTTGAGCGACCTTGAGGTAAAGGGGGTTTAGCCCGGCGCGTGTGCGCCGGGTCTCGCGCGGCACACCGGCAATTTTAGTTTCAATTTCGATAAGGAGTTAAAGGATGAAGACTATTTTCACACGCATGAGCCTCGTCGCGGGTCTGGCCGCGATTCTTACGGCTTCGGCCTTCGCGCAGACGACTTCGCCGCAGAGCGAGAGGGGCGCCGAAGACCGGCGCGACCGGATGGGCGAGGAACGCCGTATGGGCGGCAGGCACGGCGGACGCCGGGACGGCGCACGGCGGCGCGGCGTGATGGAGCGCCGCGCGTTGGAACGTCTGAATTTGTCCGACGCGCAGCACGCGCAACTGCGCGAGATCGAAGCGCGCTACGCTCAGGGTTTCAAAGGCCAGCATGAGGAGTTGCGCGAACTGATGGAACTGCGCGCAGAGGGCGCACAGCTTACGCCCGAACAGCAACAACGCGCGCAGCAGTTGCGCGCAGAGGCGCGCGGCAACGCCGACAAGTTGCACGCCGAAATCCTCGCCATCCTCACGCCCGAACAGCGCGATCAACTCAAGCGCATGCGCGAAGAGGGCGAAGCGCGCCGCAAACAGCGCCGCGAAGCCTATGGCGCGCCGCCCGATAACGAATAGGACAAAGAAGGGGCAAGGGGGAAAGGGGAAAGTGAGGAAGGCCGCACGTTAAAGGGAACACTCAATCTCTCTTTACCTTTCCCCTTCCCCTTTTCCTTCTCCCTCTGCTTAGTAGATTCCGGGAAGGATGGCGGGAACGCGTCGCGCGTAGTCGTCGTACCGCGCGCCGAACATCGCAAGCAGCAGGCGTTCCTCGCTGCGCATGCGAATCAGCGTCCCCGTCCAAAAAACGATCAAGCCCGCGAGTAGTCCCGCCCAATGGCTTGCGGCCAGTCCCGTCGCCACGAGCATCCCAAGCATCCCCGTGTAGATCGGGTGACGCACACGCCCGTACACTCCAGTCGTGATCAGGTTGTGGCCTTCCAGCACGCGCGCCGTCAGGCTCCACTGCTCGCCGAGCGTGCCGAACGCAGACCTCAAGAGCCACACAGACCCTGCGGCCAGCGCGATTGTCGCTATGCCGACGGCCACGTCCGCAATTCGACCGAGCGGCGCGATGTGCGTGAAACGCTCGCGCATGAACACCAGCACAACCACGTAACTCAGGCTTTGCAACACGAGGCCGAGTCTTGATGCGGTATCGCGCCTCCGCTCCGCAGCGCTTCGCGGCCTGCGTCGCAAAAAGAGATAGAGCACCAACTCGAATGCGAGCCACGCGCCCGCCACACAAGCAAACACGAGCGCGTGCAGCATGTAATCCGAAGCGAGAAGCCGGTGCGTTTGTTCGTTCATCAGGGAGAGTCTTTAGCGTCCGCCCGCCGCGTCATGCAGCGGCGCGGCGCAGGCGCAGCACGGCGATTTCGGGTCGCGCGCCGAAGCGTATGGGCAGGCCGACGACGCCCGTGCCGCGCGAGACGTAAAGCTGCGTGCCCGCGCGCTCGTAACGCCCGCGCAGGTATTTGAACTCTTCGAGGAAACGCGCGGGCGCGCCGACGAACGGCAGGCTCACCTGCCCGCCGTGCGTGTGCCCGCTCAGGATGAGCGAGACGCCCGCTGTTTCGGGTAGGTCGAAGACCTGCGGCTCGTGCGAGAGCAAAAGCGTGGGGCGCGTGCGGTCGAGGCCGCCGAGC
>DASQDV010000214.1:0-2737 GCA_035633995.1 Pyrinomonadaceae bacterium
TTCTTCTTCGCGATCTCGATGGTGCGCCGGTTCTGGTCGAAGCGCAGGCCGCGCAAAAGCGGCTGCGCGTAGGTGAAGGTGAAGGCGGTCGGGAACTGCGGGTTGAGCGTGGCGTTCTGGTTGGTGGTCAGCAGGCGCGTCGAAGAAAAGTCGAGTTGATAGTTGCCGCCCGCAAAAGGCGAGAAGCCGCCGAGCCGCATCGCGCCCGTCAAGTCCTTCTGCGTGACAGAGCCGTTCGCGCCGCCGCTGATGGTCGAACTCGTCGGCGTCGTGCGCGTCTCGTAATAACTCTCCGACGAGAAGAGGGGATCGTAGACGCCGCGCGCCGCGTTCAAATTGAACTCCGCGATCTCGACGTTGATGCGCGAGCCGTCAATGTCATTGTTGTTTTGCAGAGCGAGCGCGATGGCCTCGTTTAAAGTGAGCGGCAGTTGATCGGCCACGTCCACGCCGACGCGCTCGGCCGAGGGCAGCGGGCGCGAGGGCGCTTCAAAATTCGGCGCGACGGGCGGCGGGTCGGCTGGCAGTTCCGCAGGCGCGATGCCGCCCGACGTGCCGACCGTCTGCCCCGGCGTCTGACCCGTGCCCGTTTGTCCGGCGGTGGCGGGCGCGCCTCCGGTCGTCGTCTGCGGCGCGTTCGCTCCGGCGGGCGTGGCCGTCTGCGGCTGCCCTGACGAGGGTGCGCCCTGTTGCGATGCGTTCGGCACCTGCGGCGAAGGCGGGCGCGGCCCCTGCGTCTGCGGCGTCGTGCCCTGTCGCTGCTGCTCGACGCCTGTTTGCGGCTGCGTACTCTGCTGCGCCTCGTTGTCCGGGCGCACGGGCGCGGTGGAAGAGTTGGGCGGAAGCTCGGTCGTCGCGGGCGGGAGCGCGCCGGGGCGACGCTGCTGCGTCGTCGTGCCTGCGGGCGGCGCTTGCTGCGGCGTTGACGAAGGCGGCTGTTGTTGCGTCCGGTTCTGCGAGAAGGACGCGGACGGCGCACACAACATCAACGCCGCAACGAACGACGCTCCCCAGCTTCGCGCCTGTGCGCCTTTGCGTGAGACATTTGCTTGCGCGAAAAGATAACTCACGCGAAGGCGCAGAGGCGCAAAGCTAGAGACAGAAAGTAAGCGTTGAAACAAACTCTTAATCACCTGAAACATTGTCTGCATAACCATCCTTTGCCGTCTGGCGCGTGAGCGGGCGCGCAACTTTCGGCGTCGGGGCGACCTTCGGCCTGCGGCGAGAGAGCGAAGCCGTTGCGCCCGCGTAAGCGTCCGCGAGACGGCGACCCGCGCCGCCCTTGAAATTGTTGAACCTGTCTCCCACGTAGCCCCACACGCGCGAATCCTTCGCGTCCTCAAAGAGCGAATAGAAGACGGGCACGGCCAAAAGCGTCAACAGCAGGCACAAACTCTGCCCGCCGACGACGAGCACGCCGATTGAACGGTTCGTGGCTGCGCCCGCGCCGCTTCCCAGAATGAGCGGAACCATGCCCGCGACGAGCGCGATGGTCGTCATCAAGATGGGACGCAGGCGGTCGCGGTTGGCTTGCAGGATCGCGCTGTAGCGTTCCATGCCGTGCGAGCGCAGTTCGTTCGTGTGGTCGATCTGGAGAATCGCGTTCTTCTTCACGATGCCGAACAGCAAAAGGATGCCGAGCGCGGAGAAGATGTTAAGGCGCTGCCCCGCGATCAAAGTTGACAGGAGCGCGAAGGGGATCGAAAGCGGCAGCGTCAGCAGGATCGTTACCGGGTGGATGAACGATTCGAACTGCGCCGCGAGAATCAGGTACATGAAGACGAACGAGAGCAGAAACGCGAGCATGAACGATTGGTTCGCGCGCTGCAACTCTTTCGACTGACCCGTGACGCCCGTGCGATAGCCCTGTTCCAGGTTGAGTTCCTGCGCGTAACGCTGCACGGCGACGAGCGCGTCGGCCTCCGAGCCGTTCGGCGCGAGGCTTGCCGAGATCGTCACCTGCCGCTGCCGGTTCAGGCGATCAATCGAAGCGGGACTGTCGCCCTCGTCGAGGCGCACGAGTTTCTCCCACCCCACCGGGCCGCCGGTGGACGAGGCGACCGTGAAGTTGCTCAAGTTCTCGCGCGTGCGGCGAAACTCTTCGCCCGCGCGCACGACCACGTCATATTGATCCGAGCCTTCGCTGTAGGTTGTGACGCGCGCCCCGGCGGCGAGCGTGTTCAAAGCCTGCGCCACGTCGCCCGCGCGCACGCCGAGGTCTGCGGCGCGCTGCCGGTCGATGATGATGCGCACTTCGGGGCTGCTCAGACGGAGCGAGCGGTCTGCGTCGCGGAAGTTCTCGTCCTTCTTGATGCGCTCGACGAGCTTGTTCGAGTATTCGTCGAGTTTGTTGATGTCGGGGCCGCTGATGAACAGACCGAGCGACGAACTGCCGCCGCCACCGCCGCCACCGCCGATGGCCGAACCGATAGACGAACCGCCCGACGCGCCGATGATATATTCCTTCGGATACTTGCGCTTGCGGATCATGTCGCGCGTCTTTTGAATCAACTCGCTCTGCGAAAACTCGCGCTCCTTCACCGGCCTCAGCCTGACCGAGACGTTCCCCTGATTCGGCTGGCCGCCGCCGCCGAAGCCGCCCGCGTTGACGAGCGTGAGTTCGACGCCGGGAATCTGTTCGCGCACGTCGCGCGCCACGCGCTCCAACACCGACTGCGTCGCCGCGAGGCTCGTGCCCTGCGGCGCGCGCAAACTCACGGAGAAGCCCGACTCGTCT
>DASQDV010000215.1:0-3958 GCA_035633995.1 Pyrinomonadaceae bacterium
GCAAACGTGATGCGCGAGAGCGCGCTCAAGGAAGCGCGTCAGGCGGAGCGCGAGATTCGCGCGGGTCGCTACAGAGGTTTGCTGCACGGCATCCCCTACGGCGCGAAAGATTTGCTCGCCACGCGCGGCGCGCCGACCACCTGGGGCGCGACGCCCTACAAAGATCAACGCTTCGACTACGACGCCACCGTCGTCAACAAACTGCGCGACGCGGGCGCCATCCTCGTCGCCAAACTCGCGATGGTCGAACTGGCGGGCGGCATGGGCTATAACCAGGCCGACGCGAGTTGGACGGGCGCGTGCCGCACGCCCTGGAACACGGATTATTGGAGCGGCGGTTCGTCGTCGGGGCCGGGCGCGGCGGTCGCCGCCGGGCTCGTGCCCTTCGCCATCGGCTCGGAAACTTCCGGCTCGATCATCACGCCCGCAGCCTTCTGCGGCGTCGTCGGACTGAGGCCGACCTACGGCATGGTCTCGCGTCACGGCGCGATGGCCTTGTGCTGGACGCTCGATAAACTCGGCCCGATGTGCCGCACCGCAGCCGACGCCGGAATAGTGCTTGCGTCAATCGCGGGACGCGACCCGCTCGACGCTTCTTCACAGCGCAGCAATTTTCGTTATCCTCCGGCGGCGGCAGCGGCGAACGCACGCGCGCAGCAGAAGAAGAAGACGCTGCGCGTCGCCGTCTTGAAGGATTCTTACGAGAAGGCGCAGAAGGAGGTGCGCGAAAATTTCCTCGCCGCGCTCGAAGTGTTAAAGAAAGTTCTCGCGCCCGTGCGCGTGGAGATGGACGTGACGCTGCCGGATTATCCTTACGGCGCGGCGGTCGGCGCGATTGTTGACGCGGAGGGTGCGGCGGCGTTTCGCGATCTCATCGAGTCGGGGCGCGTCTCGGAACTCGCTTCGCCCGAAGGGCGCGTCGGCGGCTACTCCGCGTCGCTCGTCACCGCCGTCGATTACCTGCACGCGATGCGTCTGCGTGTGCCGATGCGCAGAGCGTGGCGCGAGTTGTTCCAGAAATACGATGTGCTCGTCGCGCCTTCGCGCGCCACCGTGTCGTATCCCGTCAGTAAAACGTTCGATCAGGCGTGGCCGGGCATCGCTGCTTCCTCGCCCATCGGCGCGAGCAACCTCGTCGGCGTGCCCGCCATCTCCGTGCCCGACGGGTTTGGGCAGGCGAATCTGCCGACGGGCATTCAATTCATCGGCGCGGCATGGAGCGAACTCCTGCTCGTCGAGGCGGCGGACAAATACCAGCAGGCGACCGACTGGCACAAACGACGACCCAACCTCGCGTAAAAAGTATGAACGCGGAATGAAAAGTGTCCGTTGTCAGTAGTTAGTAAGTAGTCAGTTGCATGCCGCTCTCACGCAAGTTGCTAAAGACGGTCTTGAACAACTGACGATTGACTACGACAACCGACAGCTTTGGACGACTGACAACGGACAGCTTTTCGTTCACCGTCTCTCCGTTAAGAAGTATGCTCAGAACCATCCACGCCGTCTGCACCTATCTCATCATCGCGCTCGGCTTCCTGCACCTGCTCTTTACCTTCCACGATTACGACGAGTTCACGCTCCGCGCGCTCTGGTTTGCGGGCGCGGGCTTCGCGATCATCTTTGCGGGATTTTTGAACTTGATCTCGCTCCGGCTTGCGGGAAGCGACGCGCTGGTGCGCTGGCTGTGCGTCGCCTCGAATTTAATCGTGGCTGGCTTGTTCGTCGCGGCCTTGTGGTTGATGCAACAGCCGCAGGTCTTCGTCGGCGTACTGCTGTTTGCCGTCGCCGCCGTCGCCTCGTTCGCCTCTGGAAGAAGACCGGCGGGCGATTGAGTTATTCGTCTATCCGCCTTTCTCTGCGGCTTCAATTCTCTCTAACAGGCGCGGCAGGTCGAGCAGGAGCGCGACCGTGCCGTCGCGCCGTGCGAACGCGCCGCTGACGCCGCGCCAGCGCGTCGCGTGGCGTCCGAGACTGCGCACCAGCGCCTCGCGCTCGCCTTCGATTCCATCAACCGCAATGATCAGGTTATCCGCCACCCCGCGCGCGCGCCCCGCGCCCGCCTCCTCTCGCTCACGCCGCATGACGACGACGGGCAATAGTTGACCCGTGCGTTCCGCCCGCTGCGCCTGCTCACCTTCGAGCAGCGTGCGCAGCGAGACGAGCGGGAGTTGCTTGCCGTGCCAGAGCGCGGTGCGTCGCCCCGTGTCGTCGCAGGCGATGTCTCCCGGTTCGAGATAAGCAGGCGCGATGACGTGGCTCGCGTCAAACGCGTAAGCGTAATCGTTCGCGCGCACGACGACGACCGAGACGAGCGCGAGCGTGAGCGGCACGCGCAACTCGAAGGTCGTCCCCGCGCCGCGCGTCGCGCGCACGCGCACGTCGCCGCCCGCGCGCTCCAAAGCGTGTTCCACCACGTCGAGGCCGACGCCGCGCCCCGACACCGTCGAGACTCGCCCGGCGGTGGAGAAACCGGGACGAAAGATCAGACGCAACGCGTGTTCGTCCGTGATGCGCGCGCCCGCTTCGATCAAACCCTGTGCGACGGCGACGCGCGCCACGCGCTCCGTGTCAATGCCGCGCCCATCGTCGGCCACGCGCACGCGCACGCGGCTGCCCTCCGCCGCCACCTCCACACGCACGCGCCCGCGCGCAGGCTTTCCCGCCGCGCGCCGCTCATCCGGCGTCTCGATGCCGTGATCAATCGCGTTGCGAAGCAGGTGCACCAACGGCTCGCCGATCTGTTCCGCGAGCGCCCTGTCAACACGCACTTCGCCGCCCGCCACTTCCAACTCGATCTCTTTACCGGCGGCGCGCGCCGCGATACGCGCCGAACGCGCCGCGCGTTCGAGCACGGGCATGAGCGGCTGCATGCGCAAACTCATCACGCGCTCTTCCAACGCGCCGAAGTCTTCGCGCAGACGCCGCGCGCCCGCCGCCTCATCCGGCGTCGTTGTGGCGGGGATGTTCGCCGCAACGCTCGCCGCGTGAGCCTGTTCGAGCACGGCCAGCGTATCCGTGAACAGTTCGTGCGTGGCCGCGACCAGTTCGTCGAGTTCTTGCAGAGGCACACGCACAAAGGTTTGTGCCTGCGAAGCGCGCGCAGCGTTCGACTCATCCGGCTCCGCGCCCGCAAGCGACTCCACGCCCGATGCTTCGCCGCCGAAAAACGATTCGCCCTCGCCCGTCGCAAACGCGTCTGCCGCGCGCGTGCCGTCGTCGTCATCGTCGCCCGCTGTGTCAGCGTCCGTCCAGGCGAGCTTCGCGCCGAACGGGGCGAGCATGATTTCGAGTTCTTCGCGCGTGCAGGTGGTCGTGTAGAGAATGCGGAAACTTAGCTCGTCGGGCGCGCTCGCCGGGTCGCCCGGAAACGTGGAGATGACTTCGCCGCAAGCGCCGAGCGCGCCGGTGAAGCGCGTGAAATGTTCGTCGAGCGTGGCGAGCGCAAACGACGCGGCGAGCAGCACGGCGCGCGCACCTTCTTTCCTCGACTCGCTCAGTTGACGCTGTTCGACGGCGGACAAGGCGCGCGCGATCTCTTCGGGCAGCGCAGGGGCATCGTCGCGTGTGTCCTTGTCAGCAGCGTCGTCAGAGGGCGTCTGCTGCGCGCCCGCGTGATGCCGCAGTTGTCGGAAGATGGCGGGCGCGGGTTCGAACGTCGCATCGCCTTCTGCGGCGTCGGCGAGGGCGAGCGAGAGCGCGTTCGTGGCGTCTTCGCAGGTGTCAACGGCGGCTTCCGTGAGCGGCGCGCGCCCGCTGCGTATGGCGTCGAGGAGATTTTCAAATTCGTGCGCGAGCCGGGCGAACGACGCGAGCGCGGGGATGGTCGAGGCTGTGCCTTTGAGCGTGTGGACGTGGCGAAAGATGCGCGCGATCAACTCGCGCCGCGCGCGCCCGTCCGTCGCGGCGTGGGCGCGTCGCAGGCGTTCGATGTCTGCGAACAGAGTTTCGATTCGCTCGT
>DASQDV010000216.1:0-9377 GCA_035633995.1 Pyrinomonadaceae bacterium
GACCCGGCGCGCGGAAAATTTAACTTTTCAAACCGCGCCGCGAGCGACGGGAGGAGAGAGTCGCCTGAGTTATAATCCGGCGGCTCGAATCCACTACATCATCGGAAGCGAACGATCTTCCTTCTGGCTCAGGGGGCATTACTTTCATGGACGCAGACCGTTTAGAACATTTTCGCGGCATATTAACGAAGCAATTACGCCAGCACACGGAACTCGTGAGAGACAACCAGCAGGCCGCGCTCGACATGATCGCGGACGACGGCGTGAAAGACAGCGTCGACATGTCGCTGCAAGACGTTAACCAGGAACTCCAACTCCGTCTCGGCGAACGCGAATCGCAAGCCGTGGCCGACATCGATCAAGCCTTGCTCCGCATCGAAGAAGGCTCCTACGGCATCTGCCAAAGCTGCAACAAGGCCATTGACGAACGCCGCCTCGAAGCCGTCCCCACCGCGCGCTACGACGCCGCCTGCCAGTCCAAACTCGAAGCACAGCAAGGACTCGACGACATCTCTACTTTGTAGTGACAAGTGACGAGTGACGAGTGACAAGTTAAAGACAATCTCTTTGTTTTAACTTGTCACTCGTCACTTGTCACTCGTCACTGTTCTTACGCTTTGGGGTGCGACTTGTCGTAGACCTCGATCAATTTTTCCATTGAGACGTGTGTGTAGATTTGGGTGGTGGAGAGGCGCGCGTGTCCGAGCAGTTCCTGTATGTGGCGCAGGTCTGCGCCTCCGTCGAGGAGGTGCGTGGCGAAAGAGTGGCGAAGGCTGTGCGGGCTGATGTTGTGGATTCCCGCGCAGATCATGATGTACTTGTCCACCATGCGCCCGACGGAGCGGGTCGTGATGCGCGTGCCCTGATAGTTGAGGAAGACGGCCTGCTCGTCGCGTTCGGCGACGGGCGCGTTGTTGAGAAACGCGCCGCGCACCGTGAGGTATTGCATCAGCGCGTGCAACGCCGGATCGCCGAAGGGCACGATGCGCTGCTTGCGCCGCTTGCCCGTCACACGCACCATCTTGTTCTGGAAATCTATGTCGCGCAGATTCAACTTGACGAGTTCGGAGACGCGCACGCCCGTGCCGTAGAGGAATTCGAGGATGGCGCGGTCGCGTTTTCCCAGATCGGTTTCGGTGTCGGGCGTTTCGATGAAGCGGACGGCCTCTTCGAGTGAGAGGTGGTTCGGGAGTTTCTTTTCCAGGCGCGGCGTGGCGACGAGTTTGGCCGGGTTCATGGCGACGACGCCTTCGCGCATCAGGAACTGGAAGAAGGTGCGCAGCGACGCGAGTTTGCGCGCGATTGAAGTCTTCTTTTTGTTGGCGGCGTGGAGCGTCGAGAGCCATTCGCGGATCGTGATGTGGTCGATCTGCTTGAGGTCGAACTCGCGTCGTGCGCCGGTCGCCGGGTCGGCGGGCGCGAGGTGATCGTAGAACTGTGCGAGGTCGATGCGGTAATTGCGCAGCGTGTGCTCGCTGACGTTGCGCTCGTAGCGCAGGTGCTCGAAGAACTGTTCGAAGAGTTGTTCGATCATGGCAATCGCTCGTGACGGGCTACAGGCTGAAGGTGTAAGTGATGAAACCGGAGACCGGCGCGGGCTGGCCGGAGACGAGCGCGGGCGTGAATCTCGCTTGCCGCGCGGCAAGCACCGCCGCTTCACGCAGCAGCAGAGGCCCGCTGTCCGCACGCGCCGAGACGACTCTACCACTCGCGTCAATTGTCACCACGACACGCACCGCGCCCTCGATTCTCATGCGCCGCGCCGTCTCCGGGTAGAGAGGTCTGGGGAGACTGACGGCCTTCGAGTTGAGTTGCCCGACGTTCGGCGGCGACTGCGGCGCGTTCTGCGCCGACGGCTGCGGCGGCTCTTGCGCTGTTGCAGAGGTTGGCGTCGAAGTTTTTTCCGGGTTGTTTAACGGTGCGGCGGCGGCTGTCGTCTTTGTCGGCGTGGATACGTGCGCGGGCGTGGGTGTCGGCTTCGGTTCGGTCGCCGTGTCGCGAGATGGTTCGGCGTCAGGAGTCGGCTCGGGCGGCGATTCCGGCTTCGACTCCGGCGTCTTCTCGCTGTTCTGCGGCGAGGTTTCCGGTTCAGCCTTCTTCTCTGTTCTCGTCGCACTACTGTCAGGCGGCTTAACAATCGGGCTGACGCGCACGTCCGTTTCGGCGCGCGCGGGCGCATCGCCGCTCGTGTCGGGGTTCATGTTCTTGCTGCCGTGAGCAGGCCCGCCGAATTTAATGACCGAACGCGAGTTGCTCGCCAACTCGCGCGTGGCGGAGGGCGAAGCGTCGGAGACGGACGACACGTCCGCGCTGCTCGCGTTGACGAAGCGTTCGGGCTGTAGAGACGACGACGACAACTGCTGCCCGTTCACGCGCGGGTAGTAGCCGCGACGCGCACGCACGCGCAGGTTGGGGCGCGTCTTCACGCGCAAATTGATAACGCGGTAACGCCCGTCGCGCCCTTCGTCCGTCGGGTAATAGCTGAGCACGTACTGCTGCGCGAGGTCTGCCGAAATCTGCGCGAAGGCCGCGTCGAGTTCGGCGGTGCTTTTCGGGATGTAGACCGCGCCGCCCGTGCGGTCGGAGAAAGTTTCGAGCCTGCGGACGGCCATTAGATCGTACAAATTCGCGTTCTCGAAGATGCCCGTCTGCACGGCGTAGACCTGACAGTCAGCGGCAATGATGCGCCGCAGCACCTCGTCGTAGGTCAGGTCGCTGATGGTGTCCGCGCCGTCGGAGACGATGACGAGGACTTTGCGCCCGGGCATCAAACGCAGGTACTCGGCGGCGTGCGCCATCGCATCCATGAGTTTGGTTGCGCCTTCGGGTTTGTCGAAGTGTTCGATGGTGCGGACGAGTCGCTGCACGTCGCTCGTCAACGGCTGGACGAGATCGAAGACGGTGCCGACCGAATAGATCGCCGCCTGATCCACAGGGCGCAGCACGCTCTTGAAGAAACGCATCGCGGCCTGTTTCTCGAACTCGCGCGACGAGCGGATGCTGTCGCTGTTGTCAAAGAGCATGACCATGCGCACGGGCGTCTCGGCGTGGCTCAAGCCGCCGATGGGCTTCGGCTGCCCGTCCACGCGCAACTCGAAATCTTCGACCGTCAGATCGGTGATGGCCTTGCCGCGCGTGTCCGTCACGGTCGCAGAGACGGGCACGAGGTTGGAAGTCACGCGGACGACATCGCCCTCGTCAATCTCGACCGACGCGTCATCCGTTGTCGCCGGCGTCGTAGCGGCGGGCGTCGCGGCGGTGGCGGGCTCGTTCGTCTGCGGTCGCGGCGCGTCGTTCGCGGGCACGGGCAGGTTTGTGCTCGGCGCATCGGGCGTTGCGGGCTGGCCGGGAAGGTTCTCGGCGGGGCGTGTCGTGGGCGCGGCGCGGCGCGGTCGTTGCGCACTCGGCGCGGGCGAAGCCGCCGGCTCCGCCCTGCGGCGACCCGATTGCGCCTGCGTCTGCGATGCCACGACGAACAGGACGCTTAAGAGAATGAAGAGAAACGCCGCGCGGGCATAAGGGGCGCACGCCGCTCGCGCCGCGCCGCTCGCTCGATGACGCTGCTGCTGCCGCGTCAGACACCCGCCGCGCGCGGCGCAGGAGGAAGAGTAATAGTCGTCGCGGCGGAGTCGTTCGTGTGAAGATTGTGCAGCCAGTTGTTCCACTCTGTTAATGCTCGTTCGACTTGAAGTTGATGCCGCTCGCGCTTGCGCCGGACGCGTTTGCGATCCGCTTCGGGCAGCGGTTCGAGGAGCGCGAAGGTGATGTTGACAGGTTGATAGTTGTCGGTCTCGGCCGACGAGACGTAACGCGCCAGTGCGCCGATGGCCGACTTCGGCGGAGCCGTGACGAGTTCCCTGCCCGCCAACTGCCGCGCCGCGTTCACGCCTGCGAGCCAGCCCGTCGCCACCGACTCGACGTAGCCCTCGACGCCGCTGATCTGCCCTGCGAAGTAAACGCCGGGGCGTTCGCGCATCCGCATCGTCGCGGCGAGCACGCGCGGCGCGCGTATATAAGTATTACGATGAATCTGCCCGTACTGCAAGAACTCTGCGCGTTCCAGCCCCGGAATCAAACGAATCACGCGCGCCTGTTCACCGTAACGTAGATGATTCTGGAAGCCCACGAGGTTGTAGGCGTCGGCCATCAAGTTTTCCTGCCGGAGTTGGACGGCGGCGAAAGGCTCGCGTCCGGTGCGCGGGTCGCGCAGGCCGCGCGGCTTCATCGGCCCGTAGCGCAAAGTGTCGTAGCCGCGCCGCGCGAGTTCCTCAACCGGCAGGCAGGCCTCGAACCAGCGCGTCTCCTCGAAGCGTTGCAGCGGCACGCTCTTGGCTTCGATTAACGCCTCGTAAAAAACTCGATACTGCTCTTCGTCAAACGGGCAGTTGACGTAATCGTCCCCGCCTTTGTCGTAACGCGCGGCGCGAAATGCGACGCTGTGATCAATCGAATCGGCGGCGACGATGGGCGCGATGGCATCATAAAAATAGAGTTGCCCGTCGCCCGTCAAACGCACGATCTCTTCGGCGAGCGCGTCGGAACAGAGCGGCCCGGCGGCGATGATCACGAGCGCGTCTTCCGGCACGCGCGTCATCTCTTCACGAATCAAAGTGATGTTCGGATGCGACTCGACGCGCTCGGTAATCAACTGCGCGAAGCGTTGGCGATCAACCGCGAGCGCCGCGCCCGCCGGAACGCGCGTCTCGGCTGCGACTTCCAGCACGAGCGAGCCGCCCCGCCGCAATTCCTCCTTCAACAAATACGGCGCAGTGCCCGGCTCGTCGGATTTGAGCGAATTGGAACAGACGATCTCGGCCAACTGCTCCGTCCGGTGCGCGGGCGTCTGCCGCACAGGCCGCATCTCGTACAGGCGCACGCGCGCACCATTTTGCGCCGCCTGCCACGCCGCCTCAACTCCCGCGAACCCGCCGCCGATAACAATAACTTCATTCATTTTTACAAGCCTTCAACCATTCAGCCACCAGCTTTTATGCAAAAGCCGATAATATCCGTTTCACTTCCGTCACTTCATCACAGCGTCGCGCATAATCATCGCCGGTCATCGCATTGAAACCACGTCATCAGAAGCAACCATACTCAAGTTCGCCTATCCAGACCGAAGCGATTTGAAACAAGCGCGCGGGTTCAGTCTCTCCGCTTCTCAGGCAATCTTCTGCGGCCTTCTTTGAAGTTGCTTTTCATCGTGTGTCAGGGGTTAGAAACCGGCGCGGGCGCTAAGTGCCGGTTGACGCGTTCATCTTAACTTAATTCACGCTCACGGGCACAGGCACAACGAGGGGCGAGCGGGATATGTCTCGCCGCTCGCCCCTCTTGAGTTTCAGGTTTTAGTTGCCGGAACGACTCAGGACGGTTGCCCCTCCGTCGTCTCGGAAGCATCGGGCGGCTGCGGCACATCCGCGTCCATCGCCGCCGCCGATTCCTGCTCGGCATCCGGTTCATTCTCGCGACCCGCGCCGCCTGCCGCGCCCCCGTGATTCTCGCCCGCCTGCCCGCCGCCCGTCGCAGTTTCCCGCTCCTCGCCTTGTCCTGCCATCTGTCTCACCCCTTCCCCGTTTGTTTGCCGCCTGCGCCAAACTCCGACGCCGCGCGTTCAACTAAAAATATGCGGCTTAACGCCCGCGCTAAAATTTTACGACTTAACGCCCGCCGCCCTTCCTGCTCCCCGCACCTTTGCCGGCGGAAGACCGCGCGCCGCCCGACTTCTTCGCCGCAGACTTTTTAGACGCACCACGCCCGCCGCCCTTCGTGCCCGACCGGCTGGCGGCACTCGTCCGCGCGCCCGTCTTCGATGCGCCCTTCGCGGCTTTCTTCGCACTACTCTTCTTCGCGCCGCCCGCCCCCGCCGCAGCTTTCCTGCCGCCCTTCGACGCTGTCTTCCCCGCGCCCGCCTTCGCAGATGCTTTCGCCCCCGCCGCACCTTTCTTCGCGCCGCCCGCAGGCTTCCTGGCTGCACTGCCCGACGCCGCTTTCTTCGCGCCCCCGCCGCCTGCCTTCTTGGCCGCCCTCTCCTTGCGCCGCCTCGCGGCCTCGCGCGCCGCCTCTTTCTCCTTCTCGCGTTGGACGCGCTCGCGCACGTCCGCCATCAACTGCTGAATACGTTCGGCCTCGCTCTGCGCCGGGTTGGCCGCCTCTTCGCCCTCGCGCTGCTGGTCTGCGAAGCGATTGCGCTCCTCTTCCGTGATCGCGCCGTGGCTCTGCGCAAACTCGAACTCGTTCAGGTGCCCGCCGTCAATTTTATAGTTCGGCTGGTTGCGTGTTGGGTCTTTTGGCATCTCTCTTTTCCGCTCCTCCCTGTCACGTTAAAGCGCCTGCTTGACAGCCATGCGCTCCGCTTCGTATTCTTGCTTCGCAAACTCGCGTGCCACCTTAGCTCAGTTGGTAGAGCGACTGATTCGTAATCAGTAGGTCGGCGGTTCAACTCCGCCAGGTGGCTCCATTTTTTGCCGTATAGCCGTCTCCCGGTTATACGGTAATTTCATTTGCGCCTCAATCTTCAAGCAGCCATTTTTATATCCAAACTGTTGAATAGTGTGCTTCTGGTGATGATTAGCACACAGGATGCGACATTTGGCTACTTCTTCTTGAACGCTCCTCAGACCCCAGGAATTATGCACCATTGAACTCACATGCTCTCGCTTTTGATTCGGATTCAAATGATCGAATACAAGCATGTCCGGATCGTTCACACTACAGCCTTTCCACTCGCACTGCTTCGTCCTAAGATACTCATAAAGCCATTTCCGGTTTCTCAGCGCATATTCGCGGGTGCGTCCGTAGTTCCGGCGGGGATTTCGCTGGTTGTGTTCTTTATCAATCTCCTTTTTGCAGGAGCGACAATAAGATTGCAGCCCGTCTTTCCTGGGCGCACTTCGGTGAAACTCACTTGTGTCTTGAACGATTCCACAACGGCAGCACTGCTTCAGTATCCCGGTCTCCGGAACAATACGAACCTTTGCCATCGCCCAAACACCTTTCACTTATCTCTGAACGGATCGCACGTCTGAGCCGCGCGTGCGATCCGTCCAGAGACGAAATTCTCCGCGCTCTACCTTCGAGCGCGAGCGATGCTGCGGCTATTTCCTTCTGGAACTCCCGCCCGACTTCGCGCCGCCGGACTTCTTAGAGCCGCCCGATTTCGTGCCGCCCGACTTCTTCGAGCCGCCGGATTTTGAACCGCCCGACTTCGCGCTGCCTTTCTTACCGGACGAACTGCCCGACGCGCCTCTGCTTCCGCCGCCGCCGCCGCTTGATGCGGTCACCGCTTGCGCCGTGCGGTTGATTCCTTTGCTCACGGATTTACCGGCGCGCGCCGTCGCGCGGCCTTCGCGCTCGGCGGCTTTGCTGGCGCGCTCGGTTGACTTGGCCGCCTGCCGCGCGATGCTCCTCACCGCGCCCGACGTTGACGTTGAACCGCTGCGCCCCGTGGACGAACGACCCGACGATCTGCCGCCCGAGCCTCTGCCCCCGCCCGGTCGCACGATGTCGCCGAGCGTCGGGCTGACGCTGCCCACCGTGTCGGCCAGAGTTTCCAGCACGGAACTGCCGAGACTCGCCCCGCGTTCGGCCACTTCACCGGCCACTTCCGTCGCCTGATTGATCATTCCCGTCCCTGCGTCCGTCGCTGCCGTCGCCGCGTTTCCGCCCGACGCGTTGCTCTGGCTGTTAGATTGTTTACGTCTGCTTGGCATCTTCTCTCCTCCCGTTTGTTTCGAGTTGAATGAACTACCCGCGCTCAAGGTGAAATAAACAACCTTGCGTTCTCCGCTTTCATTTTGCGCGTTTCCCGGTTGAATTGAGATTTACATGAAGTGTGGCGCATGCGTCAATCATAAAGTGTCAAACGCGGTCGCAAAAGATTGCTTGAGCGTCTCTACAGCCGCGCTTGCGAGCGCACGTGTAAAGTAACGTAAGCGAACACCGGGCGGCGGCGGCCTGTATGGGTTTGTGCGCGCCCGTGCCGCATTGCGGCGGGCTTTTGCCTGCATTCGACTCCGCCTCCCGGCTGGCACAGCCCTTGCCAATTTGCCTTGACGGAAAACACCGTCCAACGAATTTGCGGGCGACCGCCCCCGGCGCGGCGTCTTTTGAGAAATTGAATTATCGAAGGAGTAGAAAACAGATGACTAAGCAGGACAGCACGACGAAGAGAGTCGCCATATTGATCGAAAGCCAGGTTGAAGACAGCGAATTTCAGATACCGTATAACGCATTGCAAGCGGCGGGCGCGGAAGTCACCGTGCTCGGCTCGCGCGTCAACGAAAAGTATCAGGGCAAGCAGATGAAGCTCTCGATGGAGGCCGACCGCACGACGACCGACGCGCTCGCCTCGGAGTTCGATGCGGTCGTCATCCCCGGCGGCATGGCTCCCGATCACATGCGCACCAACATGAAGACCGTGCGCTTCGTGCAGGACGCCGTCGAGCAGGGCAAACTCGTCGCCGCCATCTGTCACGGGCCGCAAGTCCTCATCGAAGGCGACCTGCTACAGGGCAAGCGCGCCACAGGCTTTCGCGCCATCCGCAAAGACATGCAAAACGCCGGGGCTAATTATGAGGACGCGGCGATAGTCCGCGACGGCAACCTCTTCACCTCGCGCCGACCCGGCGACGCACCCATCTTCACCGCCGCCATCCTGCGCCAACTCGGACTCGAAGGCGCGCTCAGCGGTGTCACGCTGCCGGAAGAAAATAATTTGACGGCTGACTGGTGGAAGCTGGCCGAGGATTGGGGCGGATCAAGCAAGAGCGAGATCGTTGACGGCATCAACACGGCGATTCGCGGCGAGCGCTACGCGCTGACGGCCTTCGAGCACTACGCCGAAAAAGCGACCGCGCCCGATCTGCGCGCGGCCTTCCGGGAGATCGGCGCGAACAAGACAGACCACATCGCGCGGCTCGAAGCGCGCCTCGCCGCGCTCGGCGAGAAGGAATCGTTTCAGGCGGCGGGCAGCGGCGCGTGGGCGACGCTCAAGAGTTGGCTGCAATCCTCGAACGACGTAGCGCTCATGCGCCGCGCCATGGGCGATCTGCAAACCGGCGTCGTCGATTCGTTCAATCTCACCAACAGCTTCACAGACCCGACGACCGCCGCCATCTTCGACGACATCAGCGTTGACATCGCCCGTGATGAGCAACGCATCGCAGACCTCTACCACGCGACCACCGGCAACGAGAAAGCCGACGCCGCCACGCCGACCACCGGCTCGGCCGTCAGCGCGTAAGGGAAACTGGAAACTAGTAAGACAAAGGGCGAAAGACGAAGACCGGAGGCATTCACGCCTCCGGTCTTCGTCTTTCGCCCTTCTAATTTCGAATCTCTAATTTCGCGTCTATGAGGCGCGTTCGACGCGCTAGGCG